>CAZJXZ010000015.1:0-21724 GCA_964549955.1 uncultured Eubacteriales bacterium | reverse complement strand
TGTTAAACCTTACTTTATCCTTTTGACTTAAGTTGCTTATTTTAAAAGAGTAAATTAGATAAGGTTTTTGCTGCAATAATAAGGCTGAAGGCATTTTAGCTTTGGCCTTCTTTCCGTTTTGCTTTCGTTACGGTAACGAATTTTGCTTATTTTGTAAAGCTTTTCGTTATTATAACGACGCTGTTAGAAGTTAAGATAAATATATGATAGCTCTCTCTTCCCAAGGCTCTAATGCACTTTTACCTTTGATTGCCTTCTCTTTGTAGTCCTTATTTTTATAATAGACTATTTTTTTTGGATTTAAATTAATGGGATGGAATTTTGAGATTTCACGATATTATATAAGCAAAACATCGCAATAATGTATTTTTTGTCTTGACAAATATGCATTTTTTATGCATATTCATGCATATGAGAACAACCATAATTATCGATGACAAGCTTATAGAAGAGGCATCCCAATTGACAGGTGTTAAAGAAAAAACCTCCTTGGTCAGGCTTGGCTTGGAAGCCATCATCGCCCTTGAAAGCAGCAAGAGACTCGCCAGATTGGGAGGAACCGAAAAAAAGCTTCGTCCTATTCCCAGGAGGAGAGCGAACAGCAAGTAACTATGGTTCTGGTTGACACGTCAATTTGGGTATCTCATTTTCGGAATGGAGAGCCACGACTCAAAGAGCTTTTGCTGAACGGACGTGTTGTCTGCCATCCTTTTATAATTGGCGAGTTGGCTTGCGGCCAGCTTAAAAATAGAAAAGAAATTCTTTCGTTGCTCGAGGCTTTGCCCATGGCAAAGATTGCAGAGCATGAAGAGGTGTTACATTTCATCGAAAAACATCGATTGATAGGCATAGGCCTGGGCTATGTCGATGCGCATCTTTTAGCCTCAGCTCTTCTCTCTGGAATCCCCTTATGGATGAAGGACAAAAAGTTAAAAGAAGTGGCTATCAGGTTAAATATTTCTTACAGGTAAACACTCTCGAGTCAAGACAGCGAGATGCGCATATTGCCTATTTTATTACCGAATTAATTGTATACTGCCCATTTTTTGGTTTTTTGCATTGCCATCTTGCATCTTTTTAATTTAGACATCTATTTATTTAATTATTTGTCCATCTCACCGAGGGATTTTGACTGGCAGAGCAATCAGAAAAGTATTAATCGTCCTTGCTTTACTGTAGGGGTAATAGGAGCGGGCTTCGCTCCACTGATAGAGTGATGGGTCCATGCCGATGCCGCTGTGGTAAACCACGCCTTTTTCAAAATCGATAAGGTTCCACAAGCCGTAGCTCCAATACTGAGGAGACAGGTATGTTCCGCTTCGCTTCCCGGTGAGAAGATGAACCACGGAGATAGTCAAAAAATTATCCTGGGCATCCAAAAATTCGAGATTGGGGCGATAAACATAATCATCAGTTTCGGCCTGGGCATAAACGCTCAAAATCGACTTGCGGAACAGTTCCTGCCGCTCGATAGAGGTCTTGACGGCTCTGGCTATAAAAATCCTGCGGATAGCCAGAGCCAGGTCGACTAATGAAAAGGCAAAAGCTGCCGTAGACTGGAACCTTGCTTCACTCTGTGCAGACTTGGCCCTCGCAGAATAAAGCGAGCTTCCGATGCTGTCGCCCCGGCTTCGGGCGCTCTCTGCCCTGTAGCTGTAGGTTCGAGCGAGGTTCTGGTATCTCTCCATCTCCATGGTGGAGAAGTCTGAAAGGGTGCCTGTGGGCCTGCTGGTAAATCTTCCTAATTCTTCTTTTAAATTCGGAGTTGCAGAGTCCAATCCGTTAAGATGGAGTTCAGCGGAGGCGGGCGTCATGCCGTGCCTGTATATTGTCTTTCCGGTTTTTGAATCAAAAGCTGCGACTATGAGCTCCCCGATATAAAAAATGCGCTCACCGATTTTCCTGATGCGTATCGGAAACGTTCTTCCGGTTGTGGTGACTGGAACTGAAAAAACTTGTTTTCCGTCGCCGGAGTTAAGAGCGACAAGCGATGTCGGCGTCCCGAAATAAAGGAGATTGTCACTTTCAATGAAATTGCTGATATTCGGCTCTTGTCCGGTGTAAGTCCATTGAATCTGGCCGCTGCCTCTGCGTAGAGAATAAAGCGTGTGGCTGTTGGAGTCGCTGATGCCGCGCAGATAAATCTTTTCACCATAAGGGTAGATATTGGTGTATCTGACACTGCCGGGCAGGCTCACAGTCCAATTAGTCTTGCCGGTTGCGGCATCGAGCGAGCTCAATTGATTCTCGGAATGGATGGCCCATAAGAGGCCCTCTTCAAGCTGAGGCGGCGGGCAATTCTGGTCAAAAATCAGGTCTTGCCGGGCAAAGATGCTGCTTCCGTCCTTGGAAGAGATACGTCCTAAGCCGTTGTAGAAAATGAATATATCCTCTCCGCTTATTAAGGGCGCAGGCAGCAGGGCGGCGTTATTTGCCTGGACAGTTTTTTGCCAGATAGTTTTGCCGTCTTCAAGGCTCAGTGCAGCGAGCTCCACGGCGCTAACACCCGGGTTTATTGCCAGGACCTTGGAGCCGGCTGGGACGGGCATAAACATGATCTTGTCGCCCTTCATAGATACGTTCCACTTTGCTTTACCAGTCTGGGCGTCGAGGGCTAACAGGGATACATCCTTACCTCTCTCCACTCTGAACAAAAGCAAATCAGTCAGGGTTAGCAAAGGATCGTAAAGGCCTTTGTCGTTCTCTCTTGAAAAGCGCCAGATTATCTCTCCTTTGGCGGCGTCCACGAGCATGTAATCAAGGTTTGGCAGTCCTGGAAAATCCTTCTTTAAGCCGACAAGAAGCCTGTCAGGACTGAGCAGCTCCATGTGCTCGATTAAGGCCGGGCCAAGAGGAATCCGCCAGAGGGGTGGGTCTTGTTGTGCAGCACGCTTTTTAATTACCTCGTCCGGAGCGCCGGGATAGATGTTGCGGGCCTGGCCGTGAGTGTAACTATAGATGGATAGAATAGCTGCAAGGAAAATAATATGTTTGAATACTGGTGGTTTCATGGTGTCCTCCTATTTCACAGAGCGTGTGATCTCTAGAATCTGCTCTTCTAATTCGGATAAGCCACCCGACATTGCCATACCAAGAAGGACCACATAACTTTTATCTGCCTTAACCACTGAAACAACAAAAACTGCGTCAATTTCAGAGCCACGGTCTACAATCGTTCCTTTATGGACAACAAAATATGCCTTCTTTTTTCCAACTTTAATTTCCTCGGCTTTGATCGGTACGGCATTTGGCGCCGTGATTTTTACACTCCTTATACCAGCCTCCAAAGCCTTGCCTATGTTCATTCCAAAGCCTTTGTAGCAAGCGACTATTAGGTGGACGCTTGCAAGAGGCTCATATTCAAACCAGCCGACAATTTCCTTTTCGAAGCTCCGTGGCTTTGGCTTTTCCTTCCAGCCCGCAGGAAATGCCAATGTGACTAATTCGTGCTTCCAAACTGTGGGGCTGCCTTGCGTTGTCGGCGCGCTAACCGCCTTCAAATCCTTTACTCCAGTCAAGCTCTGCCCAACGCTGCGGATGCTCTGGAAGGACTTCTCCACCTTCTCCTTCCATGCTGCCATGTCGTTTTTGGCAATTATCGCTATAAAATAAAGGCCATTCTCTTCAAAAGCTATGCTTCCGCACAGGCCAAAAAGCGTTATTTCAAGGTTGCCTTCATTCTTTACGCTTTTATAGATTCCCCAACGTGCCGGATGTTCGTTTATAGTCATGTCCATGAGTTCACCCTCTAGAATTGGTTTGGTTAAACCTGACACTCGAATAATGCCCAGGGCTTTATTAAACAATTCCCTTATATCATTAACGTTTGGTAAGCAGTTGATGATGATGTTCTTGCCGTCTCCTTTGAAAACAAAGACTTTATCGTCTATCTGCGGCTCAAGCTCCCATGCTTGAGGCAAATCGATGACGAAACGGCCCATAAGGTCTTCATAAGTGTTCTGAGAGTGGGCATTGGTTATAGCCATAAAAAGAGGCAAGACAAATATTAACAGGGAATAAATTTTTCGTTTCATACCGCCTCCTTTTTGTGAATTACTCTTTTAAAGAGACTCATTTTAGGCTTCTATTCAGCTGTAAATAATTTTATTTATGTAGCTCAAGAACTCTCTCTTCTTTTTGGCCTGATAATATCCATCCAATTTTTATTTGTCAACTTAAAACGGCAAGCCGCAGGCATCAACAAATCTCGAGTAAAAAAAATTTTTAAATTTTGTTGACATTGTGGTTTTTTATGAATATAAAATATGCATTTGAATTTAAGGTTGGATATGCCTGGGAGAGGAGAAGGAAGCCCTTCTCTTTCGATTTTCATCATTTTCAAAGGGAGGTCATAGAATGTCAAAACGCATCTTTGTCTTATTCCTGGCTTTAAGTCTCCTCCTTATCTTTCCGGCTCTGGCGACCAAAGTTGATAAAGACGCCCTTGAAGCAACGCATGTCCTGATCGGCAAGGTGAAGAGCGTGGATAGCTATTATGACAGCAACAAATGGGGAGACACTCTTATCTACAGCCAAGTCGGGATTAAAGTGGAAAAGAAGCTTAAAGGCGAGATTGAAGATTTTGTGGATTTCATAGTAGAGGGAGGCACTGTCGGAGAAATCACCCTAAAAGTCTCGGAATATCCGCTTTTTACCGAAGGTGAAAAGGTCAAGCTCTATTTGAAGAAGACAGACCATATTTTCAAGTTCATGTACAGCGAAACGATTGAAGACGAGGAAGCCTTAGCGAAAAAGGGTGGGAAACCTGGAGCGCCTGCATGCTGCAAGACTTTTGCCCGCTGGCTGAATACAGATGTCCTTTATCATATCAATCCGGCGAATAATGATGTCAGCGGCAATTGTGCTGTTGGCGATATTGTTGACGGCGCAGGAGCCTGGAATTCAGCTTGCAAAATAAATTTAATCTATGATAAGTCACCTGGAGCAGGCACAGTGGCCCCTAACTACATTAACGATATCTTCTTCAGGCCTGAATCAAGCGGAAGCACGATCGCTGTGACTTATACCTGGTATTACAGAAAAACAAGGGAGATTATAGAGTTTGACATGGTGTTTTATGACGGAGCCTGGAAGTTCTTTGGCCTCCACTGCGACGGAGGTTGTTTTCAGGGATTTTACATCCAGACCATAGCCACTCATGAATTGGGACATGCCATAGGAATAGACCACAACCGCTGCACAACCTCAATCATGTATCCTTATGCCTCTTACTGTGAAACCAACGCGCTCTCTGCTGAGGACGCGGCCTGCGCTTCCAGTCTATATAAATAAGGGATTAATATATAAAAGATTATCCCAGACCAGTTGGAAAGAAGCTATTTATAACATGAATCCATAGATAACGTTCTTATACTCGCTATAGTTTTTGGCGATGATTTGAAAGCCTTCTAAATTTAGCTCATTTGAAATCCTCTTTGCAGATTTGAAATCTGATAATCGCGGAGTCAATTTTGCTTCATAGGCCAATTTGCTGTTCAAAATAAAATCAATCTCTGTTCCTTTTTTTCTCTGGTAATAGTTGAGCTCACCTTTTTGCCTGAGATTCTGAAAGATATTGTTTTCAAAGAGTAGCCCAAAATCAAGTTTTGCAATATGATTGGCAAGGCCAGAATCACAGAGGTAGACTTTAGGCATTTTTCTAATCTCGGAATTTCTTCCTCTTGTGAATGGCCTTATGGTTTTTAAAAAAAATGTGCCCTCCAGAAAAGCGATATATTCATACAATGTCGAACGGCTGATGCCCAGTTCTTTCGAAATCTTTTGAATATCAATTTTAGAGCCAAGCCTTTGAGCCATAAGCAATATCAAATCTCTGATCACTTTATTCTTTCGGAAATCACCGAGTTGAAGAATCTCGAGTTGAAAGAATGAAGTGAAGATCTCTTCTAGCGCCCTTTTCTTCTCTTCAACGCTCGTTTTTAAAACGACTCCAGGAAACCCCCCGAATGAAATATATTCGTCATATAAGGGAGAAATTGTCTCATGGATTGCCTTTGTTATTTCAGCAGTGTTCAGAGGTATTTTTAGTGAGCTTTCTTTGAACGAAAGGAACTCGCTAAAAGTCAAAGGAAATAGCTCGAAGATGTACTTTCTTCCGGCCAGTGACTCTGTGAAGAGATTTTTTAAATAAAAACTGGCTGAGCCAGTTAGGAAGAATTTCACATTATAATGATCGATAAAATATTTAATTATAGAAGGCAAGTTTTTTACAAATTGTATTTCGTCTAAAAAAATCGCTGATTTGCGAGAAACATCAATTCCCAGCATCTCAAATGATATCTTTATTCTTTCATAATTTTCCTCTTCAAAGTATCTTCTATTTAAAGGGTTTTCTAAATCTAAAGAGATTTTGTTCTTTGTTTCAATCTGGTCAAAAATAAGTTTTAAGAGCGTTGTCTTGCCAGTTCGCCTCATGCCTACGATAATTATTGCCTCAGGAGAGTCAAAATAAGGCTTGATCTTGTCGTAAATAATTCGCGGCTTAATCATTTGGGTCTATTTTACATATGGTAGACCTATTTGTCAATTAGTATTGGACAAATAGATTATTTTTCATTTAATTCCTCCTCCCTTGATGCCACTTTTCGTTATAGAACCTTTTTAACCTTGACGCATTTCTATTCTATAGATATTCTGTAATTTCAAAATTTAGATGCATAAATAAGGTATTAACGAAAAAAATTGCACCTAACTATGCCCAAGGAGACTGACGATGAGACGGTGGAATGGCTGGGGAAGCGATAAGGTTGATTTTCCGGTGGCTGGTGCGGCCAAGGCTTATCTTTCCGACGTCATCGGGTCGGCTAAACCCGGTCCTTCTGTTAAGTTCGAACGTGTTTTGCGGCAAGCAAAGCATTCGCGTCTGAAGGCTCATCCGCTTATAAATGCTGACCCGGCTTTAAGGCTGCGCCATTCTCGCGGACAATCTCTGCCTGACTGGATCGCGCTTCGCTTCGGCACAATCGAAAACTTCCCTGATGGAGTGGCTCAGCCCAAATCCGAGCAGGAAGTGGAAGAGCTCATCGCTTATGCCGGGAAAAGCGGCGCAAGCCTCATTCCCTACGGCGGAGGAACAAGCGTTGTCGGGCATATTAACCCGGCCTCGGGCGGCCGCCCTGTTCTGACAGTTGACATGAGCAGGATGTTCAGGATGACTCATCTGGATGAAGAGAGCTACCTGGCTACATTCGATGTCGGAGTCACAGGCCCGCACCTTGAAGCGCAGCTGCGCGCCCGCGGCTTCACCATGGGACACTTCCCGCAGTCTTTCGAATACTCAACCCTGGGCGGATGGATTGCGACTCGCTCCAGCGGGCAGCAGTCGCTCTATTATGGAAGAATCGAAGAGATGTTTGCCGGCGGAAGAATGGTCACGCCCGAAGGCAGCCTCGACCTTCCCCCCTTGCCTGCCAGCGCTGCCGGCCCTGATTTGCGGCAGGTCGTGCTCGGCTCTGAAGGACGGCTGGGAATCATCACCCAGGCAACCATGCGCGTCAAACCTCTGGCTGAGAAGGAGAGGTTTCATGCTGTCTTCTTCCCTGACTGGAAAAGCGGGATGGCTGCTGTGCAGGAGATGGTTCGCTCTTCTCTTCCCCTGCCCCTTTCCATGATTCGCCTCAACGATTCCGCAGAGACTAAAACGACTTTAGTCCTTGCCGGCCGTCCCAGGCTTATCCGCCTCCTCGAGCGCCTTCTTCGCGCCCGCGGTCTGGGCGAGGAAAAATGCCTCCTGTTCTTTGCCCTGACCGGAAACGAAATTTTTTGGAGGACTCGGCGCAGGGTGCTGGACATTGCCAGAGAACACGGCGGCGTTTATGTCGGGCGCAGGATGGGAAGCGAATGGCGGAAGAACAGGTTCCGCACTCCATACCTGCGCAACACGCTCTGGGAGCTTGGCTATGCTGTGGATACTCTGGAGTCAGCCTTTGTCTGGAAGAATGTCCCTTCGGCTGCAGAGTCCATCCTGAAAGGATTGCGCAGCGGGCTTGAGGAAGCGGGCGAGAAGGTTCTGGCTTTTGCCCATATCTCGCATGTCTATAAAACAGGCGCAAGCCTCTACTTCACCTATCTTTTCCGCATAGCCAAGGATGCAGATGAGACCTTTACACGCTGGAAAAAGCTCAAAGACGGAGCGAGCAGGGCGATTGTAGCTCATGGCGGGACAATCAGCCATCAGCACGGCGTCGGGGTTGACCATTTGCCCTACCTCAAGGCAGAAAAAGGAGAGCTTGGCCTGCATACTCTCTCATCGCTTGTCAAAATGTTCGACCCTGAGGGGATTATGAATCCGGGGAAACTGATATAAACGCACTAAATAAAATGTCATGCGAGTTAAACGAAGCAATTTTATATTGAGAAAGAAATTGTCATTGCGAGCGACCGAAGGGAGCGTGTCCACCTTGTCATTGCGAGCCCGAAGGGTGTGGCAATCTCTTAATTTGATGAGATTGCCACGGCGCTGCGCGCCTCGCAATGACATCATAGGAGCGCGAGGGCACTCCGCTCCTCTTGATGACATATTCTTATTCTGGTCGATGAGAGGAAGATAGCGTAATGACAAAGGAATATCGCTCGCCCTGGGCTAGCGGATGGCGCAAGAAGGCATGGAAGAGCCTCGAGGAGCCTTGGGACCTGATTATCATCGGCGGAGGAATAACCGGCGCCGGAATTCTGGCTGCAGCGGCGCGAAGCGGATTGCGGGTTCTTTTGCTCGAGAAAGGCGATTTCGGCTCAGGCACTTCCAGCCGCTCCTCAAAGATGATTCACGGCGGGCTGCGTTACCTGAAGCAGATGCAGGTCAAGCTCACGCGGGAAAGCGTCCATGAGAGGCAGTATTTGCTTCAGGCAGCTCCTGGTCTGGTCGAGCCACTCGGCTTTGTCTACCCTGTTTATGAGAGCGACAGGCTGAGCCCCTGGCTGGTGCGTTTGGGCCTTGGCATCTACACCCGGCTTGCGCCCGATACCGGCAAATACCAGCGCCTCAATGAGCTCGATATCAGCTTGATGGCGCCAGGGCTGAGGGTCGATGATTTAGCGCGTGGTTTCCATTACACGGATGCCCAGACAGATGATGCGCGCCTGGTTCTTCGGCTTCTTCACGATGGTCTGAGAGCTTCTGAGGGCAGTGCCGCTGCCCTGAATTATTGTGCTGTCACCGGCCTTATAAGAGATGGCAACAAGCTCACTGGAGTTAAGATAAAAGATGAGACAAGCGGAGATTCCGCAGATGTCTTTGGCGGCCTGGTCATCAATTCCACAGGAGTCTGGGCAGACGAGCTGCGCAGCAAGGTCGGTAAGAAACCGCGTTTGCGGCCTCTGCGCGGCAGCCATCTCTTCTTCAAGCTCGAGCGAATGCCGGTTTATCAAGCAGCCGCCTTCAGTCATCCTGATGACGGCCGCCCTGTCTTTGTCTATCCCTGGGAAGGCGTGACTCTGGCAGGGACGACGGATGTCGACCACAGGTCTCGGCTGAGTAAAGAGCCATCGATTTCGGTCAAGGAGGCGGCCTATCTGTTGCGAGCAGTTCAACACGCTTTCCCTGAGCTTGAGCTGACAAAGGAAGATGTGACCAGCACCCAGGCCGGAGTGAGGCCTGTTATATCAACGGGGAAAAAGGACCCTTCTGCAGAAAGCCGGGACTATGCTCTCTGGATTGAGAATGGATTGTTGACCGTGACCGGAGGAAAGCTCACCACCTTCAGGGTTAGCGCTGTCGATGCTCTAAAAGAAGCGCGCAAGCTTAACAGGCGGGTTCCGGAGCCGAGCAGCGACGTGCAAGTCTTTGATGCGCTCGAGCCCTCGAGCTTCGCTCGAGCCTCTGAAGTCTTTGATTCAGTAAAGCCAAGCGTTTCTCTGCCAGGCATCTGTTCTTCTCTCTCGCGCCGCATGTGCGGCCGCTACGGTGCCGCTGCGGCAAGGATTGCTGATTTGCCCTCTGATCTTCTGAGAAACATCGAAGGAACTCCATACCTTTGGGCTGAAGTAGCCTGGTCTGCAGAAAACGAGGCGATTTGCCATCTCGACGACCTGCTTTTGAGGCGCTTTAGGCTGGGCATTTTATTGCCTGATGGCGGGCAGAGCCTTCTTCCAGAGCTCAAGGCTGTGGTCAAGGATAAGCTGGGCTGGGATGAGCGGCGCTGGAAATCAGAAGTCGAACGATACATACCCATCTGGAAAATCGCTCATGGCCTGCCAAAGGACTGGAAAGAAAGAGCAATATCCAGGTCTAGGAGGGATTAGGAGCATGGTTTGCGTGAATCAGAGAATAAAGCGAAAAGGAAGCCAATTTGACATTAAAAAAATTTTATTTTAAGAGATTGCGTCGTCGCTGCGCTCCTCGTTATGACATTATCATGACTTTAATGAAGTCGTCATTGGCATATGGAATTTTTAACACTACGGCTAACTTCGATTGGAATAATAATTTGGCCTGGCCAGCATTTGGCTTGACAAGTATTATTAAGTGAAATCTATTAGCCTTATCAAAATCAAGGAGGGATAAATGAAAAATCCGCTTTTGGTTGTTTCTGTGGCCTTGCTGCTCTGCTTTGCGTTTGGTTGCCAGAACAAGGCTGATAAGGCAGAGCTTGAGGATTTCAGGGCACAGGCAAAGCTTGAGGAGCAGAATAAGGAACTTGTGAAACATTTCGCTGAGGAACTAAACAAAGGAAACGTTGAGATTTTTAATGAAGTGTGTGCTCCTGAATACGGTATCTATTCTCCATCTAATAATTCCAAACCTATGTCCCGAGAAGAGGAACTGGAAGCTTTAAAAATGACTTTTAAAGTATTTCCAGATGTTAATTGGAGAATGGAAAATTTATTTGTTGTTGGAGATACGGCAATAATCCGGATTATCTTTACCGGAACTCATCAAGGAGAATTTGAAGGTATTCCTGCGACTGGTAAAAAGGTTGAAGCCAGTGGAATAACGATAATCCGCATTGAGAAAGGAAAATTTGTCGAGCAATGGGAAGAATTTGATATGCTGGGTCTTATGCAACAGCTGGGCATGGAGCTTAAGCCGAAGGAAGTTAAGAAATAGCCTTCCCTTCCGCGAAAGAGCGCGAAAGAGCTGTATTTGACACTGGCTATCTGATTAAGTAATAGTAAGACCAAATAATTAAATCATGAACAAAAAAACGCTTATCATTGTCAATCCCCATGCGGCAGGGGGACACAGTTGGGAAATTTTTAAGCAGATTGAAAGCAAGCTGGAAAAAGCTTTTGGCCAGCTCATGGTTGCCGTCACCCAGAAGCCGGACGATGTGCCTCAGCATCTCAATGCTGCAGCAAAGGCTAATGTCAAACGGCTTATCGTCATCGGCGGCGACGGCACAAGCCACGTGGCACTCAATGCCCTTGCTAATCGGCCAGAGCTTAAAATGACCTTTGGCAGCATTCCTGTGGGAACAGGAAAAGATTTTTCGCGCCTGCTTCACATTCCTTCAGAGCCTGAGAAGGCTGTTGACTGGCTGGCCAATGCCAAGCCTTTGCCCTGCGACCTGGGGAAGATCGAGTACCTGGACATGAAATCTGGCGGCAAGCCTTCGATGCGCATCTTCCACAACATCGCCAGCGCCGGCGTCAGCGGCGAGGTCGATTCCCGGGTCAACCGGGCCCGGCGCCGCACTTCCCTGACTTTCCTGCGAGCAACTATCGCCACTCTGTTGAAATACAGGCCGCAGCGCATTTCTGTCCGCTGCGACGAAAAGGAGTTCTACTCTGGAAAAAGCTACTTGCTGGCTGTGGCCAACGGCCAGTATTTCGGACGCGGGATGTGGATCGCCCCTCAGGCTGCGATCGATGACGGGCTTTTTGATGTGGTGCTGGTCGAAGGCATGCCGAGGCGCCGCATCCTGCTCGCGCTCGGGACTGTCTTCAGCGGAAAGCACATCAGGCGAGACGATGTCCACCTTACCCGAGCCGCGCTTATCGAAGTCCACTCAGAGGACGGACCCCTCGGTCTCGACCTCGACGGCGAAGAAGGGCTCGGCCAGGACCTCCGCTTCACCATCCTTCGCTCTGCAGTGAACATCCTGCGTTCCCAAGGTTGAGCTGGCAGCTTCTCTATTTTCCTCATTCAACCTAAAAATTTCTTCAGCTAAGACGCGAAAAGACCTGGCAAGCATAAGGCATAAAAAAATGGCATAATGTCAGTCTTTTATGCTGAATTCAAAGCGGCAAAGCCAATCCTCAACACCAGCCAGACAGGAGAATCAATGGCTGTTCGAAGCATATGAATAAAGCTCGAGTTCAGCCATATCCTCAGCGATTATCACCGTCTAGCCTTCACGATGGGGATTATCCCCCCTTGATGAGATAGAAAAGCCGCATAAAATTCACCCCCTGAATCATTCCTGTAGGCGATTTACTCTTAACTCAAGTTATTTCAATATATTACAGATTTTTTTGAAGAAGCCTAACCTTTAAGTTCTGGCTTTTTTTTAATTTATGGCGTCAATAAAGATGAACGACGAGGAAAAGACAAAGGAGCAGTTCCTAAGAGAGCTGCGGCAATTGCGAAAGGAAGCTTCTGACTGGGAGAGGTCAAAAGCCAGACAGGAGAAGGTGGAGAAAAAGCTGAGGGAGTCAGAAGAAGAGCTGAGGAGCTTTTTTGAGAACGCCAAAGATTGTCTGATAATTATCGACAGACTCGGCAGAATACGCAGGGTCAATGAAAAAGCCGCTCAAATCTACGGGGGGACAAAAGAGGAATTACTGGGAAAGTATTTCTTCAAGCTGGGCGTATTGTCTCCCAAGACATTGTTATCCATCCGTCAGGCTTTTAAGCTAGCGCTGACAAAGAATAAACTGACTCTTAATAACGTCCCCATCAAGAATAAAAAAGGGCAAGAGATTCACTTAGAGACCCTGTCCACCCTACTCAGAAAAGACCATAAAATCAAAGGATTGCTGGTCATCGCCAGGAATGTCACAGAGCGCAGACAGGCCGAGCAGAAATTAAAGGAATCCGAAGAGAAATACAGGGCCTCTTTTGAAGAATCTCGGGATGCCATAAATGTCTTCTCTTTAGAGAGAAAGATTCTGGATGCCAATCAAAAGCTGATTCAACTCAGCGGATATTCGAAGGAAGAGCTTCTCTCCATGAATCTTCAGGAGCTTTACCCTGAGGCTTCCAGTCCGGCGACAGAAGAAAGAATCAAGAAGATATTGAAGGGGGGGGCGCTGCCCGTATTTGAATCTTATTTGCTGAGCAAAGATCAAAGAAAAATCCCGGTCGAGATAGCTCTCTGCCTGCTCAAGAATTGCTATGGCAAAAAAATTGTTTTTCAGGGGAATGTCAGAGACATCACAAAGAGAAAGCTCGTCGAAGAAGAGCTCAATAAACATCAAGAACATCTTGAAGAGCTTGTGGAAGAGCGAGCAGCCGAACTGAAAGCGGTCAATGTTGAACTCGAGAAGGAAATCGCCGAGCGCAAGCGAGCAGAGGAATCTCTTCGGGAAAGCGAAGAGAAATTCCGCAAGATGAGTGCTTCTGCGCTGGATGCCATCATCATGGTTGATAACAACGGAAACATCTCCTACTGGAATGATGCGGCTGAAAAGATATTCGGATACACAAAAGAAGAGGCTCTTGGCCAGCACATAAAGCTTATCATCCCGGAGAAATTTTATAAGGCTTACAATAGAGGATTCAGCAGGTTCAGGAAGACAGGCAGAGGCCCTAAAGTTGAGAGAACACTCGAATTGACTGCCCGGCGCAAGGACGGGTCCGAGTTTCCGGTCGAGCTCTCATTGGCCGCTGTCAAAATAAGAGACGAATGGAATGCGATAGGTGTAGTCAGAGATATCACCGGGCGTAAAAGGACTGAGGAAGCGCGGCGTGAGAGCGAAGCCCGCTTCAAAGAGCTGTGGGATAACGCGCCTGTTGCCTATCATACCTTGGACACCCGAGGAATCATCACCAGCGTCAACCAAACAGAGGCAAGGATGCTGGGCTATAGCCCCGAAGAAATGGTGGGGGAATCAATCTTCGAATTCATCCTTCCTGAGCAGCGGCAGGAGGCACAGAAAAGATTCAAACAAAAGCTATCCGGAAAGCTTCTTCCCAGGGCAGAAGACAGAATCTATGTCAAGAAAGACGGCTCAAGGGTTTATGTTGTCATCGACGATGTATTGGAACACGACAAAGAAGGGAAGCTCATCGGCGTCAGAACTACCATGGTTGACATAACCGATGTCAAGCGGGCAGAAAATTTGCTGCGGCAATCTGAGGAAAAATACCGTCTTCTTGCTGAGAATGCCATGGACGGGATTTATATCATCAGCACCGGAGGCTTTGAGTATGTCAACCCTGCCTTTGAAAAAATATTCGGCTATAAGGAAAAAGAAGTCTGCCACAGAAAATTCAATTTCTTTGACCTGATCCACCCTGAGGATCGAGAGCTTGTTGCCAAAAGGGAGGAAGCGAGAAAAAAAGGAGCACCGCTCTCTCCCGAGTACTCCTTCAGAATCCTCACCAAGGATAAGAAGATTAAACACGTCGAAGTCAACACCGTCCCCCTCTTCGGAGAGAAATTGAGAGTTCTGGGAATCCTCAGGGATATCACCAAGAGAAAAATGGATGAAGAGGCGCTTAGGGAGAGCGAAGAGAAATACCGGAGCGTGGTGGAGCAATCCAGGTACGGGATTGCCATCATTCAGGATGGGGTCTTCAAGTATGTGAACCAGCGTTTGGCCGAGATGGGAGGCTTTTCGGTAAAAGAGTTGATCGGCAGCCCATCAAAAAAATTCATATCCGCAGAAGATTTGTCTAAAGTGGACGATTATCACCGCCGCCGCCTGGCAGGAGAAGATGTCGCGCCCGTATATGAACTGGAGATAAGCAGCAAAAACGGGAAAAAGATTTATATCGAGTTCAATACGGGCGTAATCACCTATCATGGCCGTCCTGCCGATCTCGTCGTTGTCCAGGACATCGGCGAGCGCAGGAAGGCAGAGGAGGCTGTCAGAGAGTCAAAGGAGCGCTACAAGGACCTGGTTGAGAAAGCCGGAGTGGCCATTCTCATCGATGACAGGGAAGCAAGGTTAAGATACTGCAACAATAACTACGCGGAGCTGTTCGGCTATTCGATGGAAGAGATAAAAAAGCAGACAATCTCAACCCTCGTCCATGCTGACGATGTGGCTCGTGTCAGCGAATACCATAAAGGGCGCGTCGAAGGCAGGGATGTTCCATCTCGATACGAATGCAAGGCGGTCAAGAAGGACGGCTCGATCATTCATATCGAAGTCAATGCCTCAGCTTTTAGAGAAGACGGGGACATCATCGGCACACGCTGCTACATGTGGGATATCACCGAAAGGAAAGAGGCAGAGGAAGCTATTCAAGCCTCGGAAGAGAAGTTTAAAACGCTTTTTAACAGTGCCAGCGATGCCATCTTTATCCACGACCTTGAGGGCCGCTTCCTGGAAGTCAACAAGGTTGCCTGCGAGCGGCTGGGCTATGGCCGTGAGCAATTGTTAAAGATGAGCCTGATGGATATCGACCTCCCTGAATATGCCCTGCAGATGCCGGAGCGAATACAGGAGCTGCGCAAGATGGGCCATATCTTTTTCGAGACTGCTCTTGTTCATCGGGACAGCTCCGTTTTACCGATTGAGCTCAGCAGCCGGATCATCGACTATGAAGGAAAAACCGCTGCGCTCAGCATTGCCCGCGATATCACCGAGCGCAAGCGGGCAGAGGAAGAGCGGAAAAGCAGCTTTGAAAGATTGCGCAGAGCCCTTGAGGAAACGGTCAATGCCCTCTCCTCTGCGGTCGAGATGCGGGACCCTTACACCGCAGGCCATCAGCACCGGGTGACCAACCTGGCCTGTGCCATAGCCAGGGAAATGGGACTTTCCAAGGAGCAGATTGAAGCCATTCGCATAGCCGGGATCATCCATGACGTAGGAAAGATTCGAGTCCCTGCCGAGATTCTGAGCTGGCCGGGCCGACTGAGCGATATAGACTTCAACGTTATCAAGACTCATCCTCAGGTCGGCTATGACATCATAAAGAAAATCGAGCTTCCCTCTTCGGTAGCGCAAATCATGCTCCAGCATCATGAAAGATTGGACGGCTCCGGATATCCTGGGGGCTTGAAAGCGAAGGATATTCTATTAGAGGCGAAAATACTGGCTGTGGCTGACGTTGTCGAGGCCATGGCCTCGCACCGGCCCTATCGCGCTGCTCTCGGCATCGATAAAGCTCTGGAGGAGATTTCTAGGAATAAAGGAATCCTCTACGACAAAAATGTTGTCGATGCCTGCTGCAGGATTCTTTCCAAGAAGAAGCAAAGGTTTAATATGTCCAAGAGGGTCGCTGCTTCCTAGAAAAAGCTGTTTCCTCTTCGTTATTCATCTTTAATCTTTGATGCGGATTTTACAGAATTCAACCCGGTAGCCGTGGCCGAGAAAACCGATATGACCTTTTTCCCTTTTTAGCCCAGGATGGTCTCTGCCGTCGATTGTGGCTGGCGTGCCGGCCTGGTCGATGTCGGCATCAACAATAGTCACGCCGTTGAGGTTAACGGTAATCCTTCTTCCTTTGGCAATGACTTCTTCGGAGTTCCATTCACCCACAGGCTTTAAATAACCTCGCTTGGCAGGGACAACACCGTATATGGAGCCATGGTATTGATACTCCTTAAGGTCCTTGTAATCGGCGGCCGAATCATCCAGGATCTGAATCTCCATTCCTTCATAGGCCGCATCGCCTGTAAGAGGAGTCCGTATGCCCAGGCCGTTGTTTGCGCCGGGAGTGAGCTTGAACTCAAAGCGCAGGATGAAGTCGCTGAATTCCTTTTCGGTGTATAAGTTTCCGCTGCCCCGGTCAGGATAGAGGACGATTTTGCTCTCTTCAGCAGCATAGCCGACAGTGTCACCCGTCCAGCCGCTGAGGTCCTTTCCGTTGAACAACGGCTCAAAGCCCTCGGCAGCCTCTTCCTCGGTCAGGACAGGGAGACACTTATCAGCAATGATCTCGCGGACAAAGATGTTGCGGAAATAGAGAGGGCTGCTGTGCGACTGGAGCTCGATCGGGCCTGTGGAATAGATCGGCTTATCCCGCTCCCAGTAGTTTTCCATCACCACCTCGTCAACGACAAGCACATCATTCAGATAGACTGTCACCCTCTCGCCGACCATCTTGATGCGGAAGGTGTTCCATTGACCGATGGGATTGTCGGCGCATTTGAGCGGCTTGCTCGGCCCAACCTTATTGTTGTAAAGCCCGCCCGAGCCTTCAGGCCATTGGGCCGGATCCCAGATCTGAACCTGGGGCGAGCCGCGGAGGTAGATGCCGCTGTCTCCCTGGCTTTCGATCTTCCAATCAACCAACAGTTCGAAATCTCTGTAGTCTTTAATCGTGCAGAGGTTTTCGCCTTTGCCGTCAAAATAGAGAATCCCGTCGACAGCCTTCCAATGCTCCTGCATGAGCTTGTCGGCCTCTGCCTGCGCCTTCTCCAGTTCCTCTGGAGTCATCTTGGTTCGGCTGGCCGGATTGCCGACAAGGCCTTTCCAGCCGGAAAGGTCTTTTCCGTTGAAAAGAGGCGCAAAGCCCTCCTGCGCTAAAATAGCTTCGATGGATTTCCCTACCCTTTCCCGTTCATATCTGTTTTGAATGATGTCAGCCGCTTTTTTCAAAGCCGATATCACTTCATCGCCAAAGAGGCCTTTATCAGCCCCAGGCTGAGGCGAAGCGATTCTGGCTGCAGCGGAGGCAGCCGCGGCTTGAAGGTCCGCATCTTTCATGAAAGGAACAACAAGCCTCAAGGACTCAATCGTCTTGACATTTGCCAGCCCCGAGAGCACGACTCTCTTCTCCTCAACATTGGCTGCGATGCCTAGGACATTTTCCAGCCTGCCCAGCTTCTCTTGAGGTGAAAGCTCAGCTTCGTTCGCCAACCTCACATAGCCCTGAAGAGCCAGCAGCCGATGCTTTTGATTCGCTGTTGAGCGGAAGATTGCGAGCAATTCATCTGCAGCCCTGAGCTCAGGCCATCGAGACAAAGTCAAGACTGCTGCATCCTGAACCAATGGGTCTGCGCTTTTTGTGGCAGCGATTACAGCCTGATAGGCATTCTCGCCGCAGATCCTTGAAAGAGGCAAGAGAAGGTCAGCCTGATGCGGGGCTGGGGCCTTTTTTAAAGCTTCCAGAAATAGGTCAGCTCGCCTCTCCAGATCAGGAATCAAATTGGCGCTGGCCACAGCCGCATTTTGAGCAAGGGAAATTTCACGTCTCTCCTGAGATTCGAGGAGTATATCGATTAGACGCTGGAGGTCATTTTCACTCGCCAGGTTTTCAAGCGCGGCCAGAGCGGCAAGCCGCACTGCGGCATCGTTGCTTTTTGTTTGGGCATAGACAAGCTCTATCTTTTCCTTTGCCATCCGCTCTGAAAGAATTTCCATAAGAGCGACTTTTGAGGGCCCGGGCATTTCTTCGAAAGACTTAGAAATCTTAGGAATAACCAGTTCGTAGGGAAAGCCCAAAAGAGCTTGCTTTACAGCCCTGATTTCATCTTCTTCGCTTGTGCCCAGAATGGAGAATAAATCCTGAATAACGCTGTTTGCTCCAAGCTTCGCGGCTGCTGGAATGGCAGCCAGGCGAACAGCTTTCTCCCCGCTTCTCATTGCTTCGAGCAACACAGGCAGTGCGGATTTATCCCCTCGGCTGCCGAGCATGGCGATGATCTCAGCTTGAGCTTCTGCTTGAACTCCGGCCATTCTTTCAATCCATCTGGCTGTCGCCCCCTTACCTTGGATGGAGCCTGCAAGCTCGAGCGCCCTCAAGCGGAGGTCTTTATTAGGATTATCCATTGCAGCCAGCAGGTCTTCAAAAACGCTCTCACCTAAAATAGCGGCAAGCGTACTCAGCGCAGAACAGGGAACATTGCTTTCCTGAGGAGCTGTGTAGTTCTTTATCAGGCTGCGGCAGATTCTGACGCTGCGAATCTTGTTCCCGGCTTCGGCGAGACGCCGCGCATACAATAGATACAACGATGGCGCCATCTCTCTTTCGTAGGGCGATGAGGCCAGGGCAACGCTATCCAGCGCACTTTCTGATTTGGGGTCCCCGATATTGGCCAGCGCAGAGAGAGCCACCTGGCGGAGGTTTTGGTCGCTGCTCGATGCATATTTGATAATCTTTTTTGCAGCCGCCTGGCTGCGAAGCTCACCGAGCGCTTTTATGAGCGTGATTCTGTTCGCTCCTGAAGCCAGGCTGAGGGATTTCAAAAACGCCTTCTCTACCCTGGCGGAACGAATGACCAGCAATGCCTGGGCTGCTGGCTCGCAGAGCATTTTATCCTCGAGAAACCTGCTGAGGGGCTTGACCGATTCCTCTCTTCCGGCGAGTTGAAGCTGGCTGATCAAAAAAGCCCTGACCTCGCTCTCCGCGGCTGAATCCAGAGCCTTGATGAGCGTCTTGGCATACAAGCGGCGCTCATTTTCAGCGCCCTGGCGGCTGACATAAACGGCCAGCCCGTTAAGGGCGAACCTGACCTTTGTGTCGTCGCCTGCTCCAGAAGGAAGCAGCATCCGGCAGGCTTCAAGAATTCCTAAAGGTCCATAGTGCAGGAGCTCAGCGCTGTAAGCGTCTCTTTCAGCAGAGCTTTGGGCTGGAAATTTTTCAATGATTTCAGAAATTTTTATTTTGGATGTCTCTGCTTCTTGCGAGCCAAGGATTGAAAGGCTGCATAAAAATAGGGCAGCAATCATGATTGTTGTTATTCTCTGGGTCTTCATCCTCATCTCTCTCCATAAAAAGTTTTGTCTTAAAGGTGCCATGGTGCCCGCATCGGCTGACGGACAAGACGGTTTGCCTCTTCGTCATCGATGAAGAGCTGTCTGGCTGGGTCAAAGCGAAGAGGCCTTCCCAGACGGACGGCAATGACACTCAGATTGACCAGAGTGCAGGAGCGGTGCCCGTTTTCTTCGTTCAAGGCAAACTTCTTTCGAGACTTCACAGCTTCGATAAAATCGATTATCTGGGGCTCGGGGTCTGGAAGGGCGGCTATTTTTTCTTTTAAACCAGGAATATCCGATTTAAAATCCTTGAACAGCTTTCCATCCGGGCCTTCGATGAAGGGCAGCTCTTCATCCCTGTTTTCCCCATCCAGGATGATTTCACAGCCGTCATCATACTTCAAGCGTATCATCCGCCAGGTTCTGCAGGCATCCGGGTGCTGCTGGGGACAATCGGCTTCGATTTCAATCGGACTTGTCTTGTCCTTGTCAAGGATATACTGGACAGGATCAAGGTAATGCATTCCCATGTCTCCCAGGCCGCCGCCGTCATAATCCCAGTATCCCCGGAATGAGCCGTGGACTCGATGCGGATGGTAAGGCTTGTAGGGAGCAGGGCCAAGCCAGAAGTCATAATCTAACTCTTTGGGCACAGGCTCAGGCTTCAAATTTGTTTTTCCGCTCCAGTAAAATTTCCAGTCGAAGCCTGTTGCAGCCCCGACTGTGACTTTTAACGGCCAACCCAGCATTCCGCTCTGAGTCAGTTTCTTGATAGGCTTCACCGTAGTTCCAAAGCCATAAAACTGGTCTGTGAACCTGAACCAGGTGTTCAACCTGAAAATACGTCCGTTCTTCTGCACAGCTTCGACAACCCTCTGCCCTTCCCAGATTGTCCGCGTCATCGGCTTTTCACACCAGATATCCTTTCCTGCTTCTGCGGCAGCGGCTGCGATAAGAGCATGCCAATGGGGTGGAGTTACGATGTGCACGATGTCGATGTCTGAGCGCTCAAGGACTTGGCGGAAATCCTTGTAACCTTTAACTCCCTGGCCTCCGATTTCAAGCGCATTTTTGAGATGGCTCTCATCGACATCGCATACGGCCAGAAGCTTGGCTCCTGGATAGCGAAGGTGCGCCTGTCCCATGCCGCCCACCCCGATGACTGCCTTGGTCAGCTGGTCGCTCGGCGCCGTATAGCCTTGACCCCCGAGGACGCGGCGCGGCAAGATGGTCAAAGCAGTGGTGAAAAATATTGTTTTTTTTATAAAGTCCCGCCTGCTGAGCGACTTTCTTTTAGCCATACCCATCTCCCTTCTTAAATTTTCTTAAAGGATGGCTTTCTTGAAATGAATCTTTAGACCTGTCTCCGGAATCGAAATTCTCTAAAATTAGTAGTTGACTTTTACGCCTGTGTTGTAGAAGAAGAAGGAGAATCTGTCGGTCAGTTCGTCGATCATCTTGGTCGTGCTGCTCGAGCCGTGTCCGGAGCGGGTTTCTATCCTGATCAAAACCGGATTTTTGCCTTTATGTTTTTCCTGCAGAGTCGCAGCATACTTGAAAGAGTGACCGGGCACAACCCGGTCATCATGGTCAGCAGTCGTCACCAATGTCGCCGGATAGGAGACGCCGTCTTTGATGTTATGCAGCGGAGAATAGGAATAGAGGTTTTTGAAGTTCTTCTCGTCGTCGCTTGAGCCGTATTCGACAGCCCATCCCCAGCCGACAGTGAATTTGTGGTAGCGAAGCATATCCATGACTCCAACTGCGGGAAAGGCCACCTTGAACAAATCAGGGCGTTGGGTCATGCAGGCTCCGACCAGCAGTCCGCCGTTGGATGCCCCGGCAACGGCCAGCTTGTCCTTTGAGGTGTACTTTCCCCTGATGAGATATTCAGCAGCAGCGATAAAGTCATCAAACACATTCTGCTTGTTCAGCAGCATTCCTGCCTGAT
>CAZJXZ010000014.1:0-22405 GCA_964549955.1 uncultured Eubacteriales bacterium | reverse complement strand
CCATCAGGGTGCGCATGATGACTGCGCCGGTATAATCCCGGCAGGAGTGCATCCTCTTTCTTGAAGTGTCGCCTCCATGGAGGACGAGCATCTCTCCCTCATTATCCTTGTCCCAAACAACTCCTAACTCTTCAAGCCACTTAACAACATCAGGCCCGTCTTCGGTCAAAGCTCGCACCAGGTCTGGCTTGTTATCAAAATGTCCTCCACCCATGGCATCTAGGAAGTGGCGAGCTGGGGAATCTTGAGGAGTGACCGCAGCCTGCATCCCTCCCTGGGACATCATGGAGTTGGCATCACCCATGCGCAGCTTGGTGCTGATAATCGACTTTGCTCCGTTCTGCATGGCGATGATGGCTGCCGCGCATCCAGCTCCTCCTCCGCCGATAATTAAAATATCTGTCTCGTAATCAGGGTGTTCTAAATCAAATAGCTCAGGTTTGATTCTTGAATGCGATTCCAGTATATCAGCCACTTCAGTTGTCAGTAGCTCGCCTTTATTCGGGCCGATTGATATCTTCCGTCTTGATTCGGGCTTGTAGTCAGGGTGGAATTTATTGAGCACTTCCTCCCTCTCCTTGGCGCTCATCGGAGGATAGACTGGCTTTCCCGACTTTTCGAGCTCGAACCGATTGGCCCGGGTTTGGGTAACCTTATCAAGCGACGGTTTCATATATTCTGGGTACATTTCTTACTCCTTGAATGCATGATATGAAGAGGGCTCAGGCTGGGTGTCGAGAAAACCGTTTGAATTGCTCAGGCAAAGTGACTCGAAAGCACGCCGCTTTTGCCCCTGCGAGTCAAAAGCGGCTCGGTTCAAGGCTTCGCTCTCCTCTCCTAGGGGAGAGGAGCCATGCCCGCTCAGCCTTTCACACGGCTTTCTCATCACTTTGCCTTCGCTTGGCAATGCAAAGCCTGCGTGTTTTCGAGACACCCAGCCTGAGCCATAACATGCTTTCATTTTTCCATGTCCCTTTCATAGTATTTCTTCTTCAGCTCTTCTTTTTTGGCATTCATCAGCTCTTTGTATTCTTTTTCATATTTATGCTCTTTGACTTCTTTTAATCTTTTCTCCAACTGCTTGCTTTTCTTGGATAGATATTTTCCATAAAGGCGCTTGGCCAAAAGCCCGACATTGTACTGGACGATCTCTGCCGGGCAGCGGATGGCGCACAAGCCGCAGCAGAGGCAGTCAAAGGAGAGGTCCATGACTTTTTCGATATCCCCCCGGATTGCAGCCTGGATATAATCCATGACCTCAAGGTCTTGAGGGCAGGCTTTGGTGCAGGTGTTGCAGGCCACGCAGCGGAAGACTTCAGGATAGAGCTTCTGAAAGGTGGCGACATTAGGATTAAGCTTGTCGATTTCATAAACCGGCCTCTGGGCAGGAATCGCAGGAAGCTGGGAAAGCCACATTCCGTCCTTAACCAAAGTTGTGCAGGCCAGCCCGGTGTAGATTTTGTAGTCACCGGGGAGACGGTAGACAGTGGCGCAGGCGCCGCAGAATCCTTCTCTGCATCCTGCTCCACGTTTGATCTGATAGCCGGCGTATTCGATGGCTCCCATGATCGTCGCCTCAGCCGGCACCTTATGAGCTTTGCCCATGATGTAGACGGTCACCATTTCCTTTGGGGTTTCATCCGCCGCTTTCACCTTGGTTTGTTTTACGGGCGTGTTTTTCGCTGCTTTCTTTGTTGCCATCGCCAATCTCTCCTTTTAATATTCTTGAGGTAAATTTTTCAGTTCAGCCCAGGAATAGACAGGGCCGTCTTTGCAGACATAGTGCAGGCCGATGTTGCATCTTCCGCATTTGCCGATGCCGCATTTCATCTTGTTTTCGACAGTGGTGAAAATCTGAGCGTCCTCAAAGCCGAGGTCCTTGAGGGCTTTGATGACTGTCTTGATCATGATCGGCGGCCCGCAGGTGATGGATATCGCATTTTTCGGGGAGGGCTTTTTATCTGCGACATTCTGGGCGACAAACCCGACAAACTCTTTCCAGCCAGGCTCGGCGATGTCGATCGAAAGATGCACCGGCATGCTCTTGCGCAGCTCCTCCAGCTCTTCCCTGAAGGCCAGGTCTTTGGATGTCCTGGCGCCGTAGATGAGCATCAAATCGCCGAATTCTTCTTTTCTTGCGAGGGCGGTGTTGAGCACAGACCAGATAGGAGCCAGGCCGATGCCTCCGCCGATGAAGATGATGTTTTTTCCTTTCCAGTCTTCAATAGGAAAGCCGTTGCCATAAGGCCCGCGGATGCCGATGATGTCTCCGACCTGCATCTCGTGAAGAGCAGAAGTCACGCGGCCCATCTTCAGAATGCTGAATTGAAGGTAGTCCTTGACAAGCGGCGAAGAGGAGATGGAAATCATCGATTCCCCTTTGCCGAAGACAGAGAGCATGGCGCACTGTCCGCAGCGGAAGGAGAAACCGTTCTGGCTTACAAACTGAGTCCTGAAAGTCTTGATCGGCCTTGGTCCGCCGACCTCTTCCTTGACCTGAATGATTCTTGCCAGCCTCGGAAGATAGACATTATTTTCCATATTCTCTCACCTTATCCAGGACTTCGATGATATCGATCCTGACCGGGCATTTCGAGACACAGCGTCCACAGCCTGTGCACTGGTAATTCTGGAAGCGTTCGACAAAATATTGAAATTTATGAAAGATTCTCTGCCGCAGCCGTGTAGCTCGGTCAGGCCTGGGGTTATGTCCTGAAGAGTGCATGGTAAAATCAGGAAACTGACAGTTATCCCAGGTTCTCACCCTTTCTCCTTTGAGCGGAGAGGAAGAGACAATTTCATCGTTGATGTCAAAACAGTGGCAGGTCGGGCAGAGATAGGTGCAGATGCCGCAGCGGATGCAGCTCAATGATTCCTCATCCCATAACGCAGATTCGAACATTCCTTTGAGCTTGGCTGGTATTCTTTTGACATCTTTGACCTGGCGCTTAATTTTTTTGGCAGATTCAGCCCAGATTTTCTCGGCTTCCTTCTTGTCCGAAGCTTGAGGCTCCTGGAAGGTCTCTTTGGCTGCTTTGATGAGCTCATCCCCTTTTTCTGTCAGAGACTCCAAGAAATATCTATCGCCCAGATCAGTCAACAGTATATCCAGTCCTTCCTTGGAGTGAGGGGAACCGTCAACCGAAAGACAGAAGCAGTTCTCAGATGGAGGAGGAGTGCAGGCCAGACCGACAAGCGCTGTTGACTTTCTCCTTCGCCAGTAATAAGGGTCTTCGAAGTCGCCACCAAAGACCTTGTCGGTCAGGATGATGGCCTTGGCATCGCAGGGCCTTACGCCAAAGATGACAGTTGGCTTTTCCTCAGGAAGGATTTCTCTGACTTCAACTCCATCTTCATTCGAGTTGAACTCCAAAAGGACTTCCCGCTGGGGGAAGATGATCTTCTTGGGTGAGACAACGGTCTGGAAATGGCTGAGGTCGACGCTCTCAGGATTAACGACGAGTCTGAAGTTCCAGAGGTCGCCTTCCTTCGTTGGAGCATAGATTTCATAAGATGAAAGCTTGCGCAGCCACTGGGGAAGCGATTTTTTTTCGAGTATCTTTTCCATCAGCTCACCTGATAAAATCTTGCGGGTCTTCATCCTTGAAGCAGGCAACAAGAGAAGGCTGTTCAGGGTCGAAGCCAGGCTCGTAGCCGAAAAGCTCCTGGGCCTCTTTTTCCAGGTATTTATTCAAGAATCTGAGAGGAATATCCAGAGGGCAGACTCTTTCGCACTCTCCGCAATCGATGCAGCGGCCGGCGAGATGGATAGCCCTGACCATATGGTAGACGAAATTTTCCGAAGCAACTGGAGATTTTTCCAGCCATTTTATTTTCTGCGCCTTTTCTTCGGCAGTCGTATCAGCCGTGACAGCAAAATTTATGGTATCTGCCACACACTCATCGCAATAGCACATCGGGCAGACAGAGCGGCAGGCATAGCAGCGGATGCACTTGTCGAGCTCTGCTTTCCAGAAAGCCCATCTTTCCTCCGCAGACATGGATTCGACTCTTTCCAGGGACTTGAAGGGATTATCTGCCTTCCGTTTGGTTTTCTCTCCGAGAAGGACATCAGAAATGACAGGAACGCTGGCCTTGCATTCCAGGCATCTTTCGGCAAGGATTTCCGAGGCCGGAATTTCAATCTTGCCCTCAGAAGTGGTGACGACGAAATTTTCCTTTTCGCCGAACTCGATTTTTTCGGCCTTCTTGCCTTTCAATTTTTTTTGAAGCTTTCGCTCATCGACAACGCCTGAATTTTCACAGGAGACTCCGATGAGATAGACATCGCTGCGCTTTATGAATTTCTCCTGGAGGAGGACGACTACTGCCCGGCTGTCGCAGCCTTTGATGATGAGCCCAATCGGCCTTTGATCAGGATTTTTCTCCTTTGCCATTTTTCTTTTTTCATCGACAAGAAAGCGGCTAAGGTTATAGACACACGTCGGCTCCCAGATGAGCTTGTCCGCCTCTTCAGTCTTTTTTATGAAGGCAGGCTTGGGCAGGAGCCCGTTTGTGTCGCGCTCATAGCCGATCGCGTATTTTACTTTTCCTTCCTTCAGGATTCTTTTGACTTCGTTTTTGAGCTCTTCGAGCTTTGCCATTATCGATTTCTCCTCAGCTTTGTTTGGGGGCCGAGAGGTTTGAGTTCCTTGACAAAATCTTTGATGACCTGGGTGTACTTTGTTCCTTCTGCGGCTGAGACCCAGGACATCTGGAAGCGCTCTGGCTCAAGTCCGACGTATTCCAGGAGCTTCTTGACCAGGGCTATTCGCCGCCGGGCATAGTAATTTCCCTTGATGTAGTGGCAGTCGCCTGGATGGCAGCCTGAGATAAGGACTCCGTCAGCTCCCCGGTTGAAGGCAGAAAAAATATAAAGCGGCGAAACACTGCCTGAACACATGACAGTGATGGGCACAACATTGGGCGGGTATTCCATTCGGGAGACGCCGGCCAGGTCGCTGCCGGCTGAGGAACACCATTTGCAGAGGAAAGCGACAATCGTCGGTTCGAATTCTTCTGCCATATCAGCCTCCGAGCGATACCCTTATCATCTCGTGAATCTGGAGAGGAGTCAGGTTTTTGACCTGGATCGCTGTTCTCAAGCAGGTTGCTGAGCAGGTTCCGCATCCTTCGCACAGGACTTCATTGACCTCGACTTTTCCGTCCTTGAGCGAGATGGCGTCATAAGGACAGACGCTGACGCACATCGCGCAGCCGGTGCAGAGGTTGAGATTGACTTTAGCCACGGTCGGAGCATGGAAAAGCCTTTCCTGGGAAAGGATAGCAATGGCCTTGGCTGCTGCGCCGCTGGCCTGAGCCACAGCCTCAGGGATATCCTTGGGAGCTTGGGCGGCGCCGGCCAGAAACATTCCTGAGGTTACACTCTCCACAGGCCTGAGCTTGGGATGGGCTTCGGCCAGAAAGCCATCCTTATCCATGGCCAGCTTGAGCTTCTTGGCCAGCTCCTCTGCTCCTTTTGAAGGCCGCATGGCCATGGCCAAGACGACCATGTCGGCATCGACCTCGATATCTTTCCCGCTCAAAGTATCCACACCCCAGACCTTGACCTTTCCGTTCTCCTCGAAAATCTTGGAGACTTTTCCTCTTAAATAAAGGACGCCGTCTTCCTCGACTGCGCGCTTGACAAATTCCTCGTAGCCTTTTCCTCCTGACCTGATGTCGATGTAGAAGATGTAGGCCTGGCCATCATGAACATGATGCTTGTAGAGCATGGCATGCTTGACGGTATACATGCAGCATATCTTGGAACAATAGGCACAATGAAGCTCAGGGTCTCTGGAGCCGACGCACTGGATGAAGACAACCTCTTTCGGCTCTTTTTTGTCGGACGGCCTGAGGATTTTTCCCTTTGTCGGTCCGGAGGCAGAACAGAGCCTTTCAAACTGAAGCCCATCCAGGACATCAGCGTATTTTCCGTATCCGTATTCAGCCATGAGCTGCTTATCATAAAGGTCGAAGCCTGAGGCAACGATAATCGCCCCCACTTCTTCTTCGATGATCTTAGGCTTCATGTCGTAGTCGATGGCTTTGGCCTCGCAGACATCAGCGCATTTGCCGCAGGCAATGGGCAGAAGGCCAGGGCAGGCGCTTATGTCTAGAGTATAGGTTGCCGGGATGGCCTGGGGGAAAGGAATGTAAATGGCCCGCCTTCCGGTCAGGCCGATATCAAACTCGTTGGGAACAAGAATAGGACAAACTTTTGTGCACTCATCGCAGAGGTTGCATTTGTCAGGGTTGACATAGGTTGGCTTCTTCAAAATCTTCACCTTAAAGTTTCCCACGTACCCTGAGACATCCTGAACTTCGCTGTAGGTCATGAGCCTGATTTTGGGGTGCTTGGAGACTTCGACCATCTTCGGCGTCAGGATGCACTGGGAACAGTCGAGGGTAGGGAAGGTTTCTGAGAGCTGAATCATGTGGCCGCCGATAGAAGGAGACCTTTCGACCAGGATGACTTCAAAGCCGCTGTTGGCCAAATCGAGTGAAGCCTGGATGCCGGCGATCCCGCCGCCGATGACCAGAGCCTTGCGGGTCACAGGGATGCTTATCGGCTCCAGAGATTCATTCCTGCGAACTCTCTCCACAGCGCTCTTGGTGAGCTTTATCGCTTTTTCTGTCGCCTTTTTCATGTCTTTATGAACCCAGCTGCATTGTTCGCGGATGTTGGCGATTTCGCAGCGGAAGGGATTGAGCCCTGCTGATTTGGAGGTGTTCCTGAAAGTCGTCTCATGGAGAGTCGGAGAGCAGCAGGCAACGACCACGTTGTCCAGCTTTTTTTCCTTTATGGCTTTTATGATCAGGTTCTGACCAGGGTCAGAACACATGTAGACATATTCCTCAGAGTGGGCGACTCCGCTGTGCCGGGCGAGTTCGCTCGCAACCAGCTTGACATCCACAGTGCCGGCGATGTTGATGCCGCAGTGGCAGATGAAAACTCCGGTTCGCTTCATTTTTTCATCCTTTATTTGTTGTTATGGTTTTTTTCTCTTCCTCTAAGATTTTTGTGCCGTATTCGTAGCCTTTATCGAATGCCCGGATGTTAAGCTCCATGACTCTTTTCGGGACTAAGCCAGGCAGGGCTTTCTTTATAGCGTCTGTAGAGACGACTTTGGTCACAGCCGTGAAGAATCCGAGCATGACCAGGTTGGCGATGATGCGATTGCCCAGCTCTTCGGCAAACCTGGTGGATGGGATGGAATAGACTCTTATTTTTCCTCGCGCCGGCTTTGTCTTGACCAAATCATTATCGATGATCAGCACGCCATCTTCACGGAGTTCTGGCTCATATTTATCGTAGGCTTCTTGGGACATGGCCACCAGAACTTCTGGGCGAGTGATGTAAGGGTAGAGAACCCGGTCTTCAGAGACGACAAGCTGAGAGCTGCAGGCGCTTCCCCTTGCTTCAGGACCGAAGCTCTGGGTCATTGTCGCCTGCTTGTTGTCGAATAAGGAAAGAGCCTTGCCGGCGATAAGGCCGAGGCGAATGATTCCCTGACCGCCAAAACCAGAAAACCGAATCTCGTTCATGGCTTAACTCCATAGGGCTTGTATTTTTCGCCTAAGACTTTCGAGAGATGCTCATTCATGCAATCGAGAAAAGTCGGCTTTTCGATATCGACAAATTTGCCGACGATCAATTTACCTTGATAGCTGATATCAAGAGTCCGGGTGTCTGCTCCATGCTGTATTTCAGATTTTTCATAATAATATTTCATCAAATTCAAGCCGTCTCCGAGCCGGTTGCGGCGAGCATAAAGAGTGACGCAGGGAGTGATGACCTCGATGAAGGAGAAGCCCCTCTTGGCCAGGGCTTCTTGGATGGATTTGGTCACTCTTCTCAGATGAAGCGCAGTCCAGCGGGCGACATAGGTGGCGCCGCTGGCTTCAGCCAAGTAGGGAAGGTTGAAAGGATATTCAAAATTGCCAAAAGGAGCAGTCGAGGCATTGGCCGTGAGAGGAGTTGTGGCTGCGACCTGGCCGCCGGTCATGGCGTAGTTAAAGTTGTTGACGCAGATGATGAGCAAATCCATGTTGCGTCTGGCGGCGTGGATGAAATGGTTTCCGCCAATGCCCACAATGTCTCCGTCGCCGCTGAAGACGACAAGTTTTAGTTCAGGATTTCCGAGTTTCAAGCCTGTGGCAAAGGGGATGGCTCGACCGTGGGTTGAATGGAAAGAATCTAGCTTGACATAGCCAGCGACTCTTCCTGTGCAACCGATTCCGGAGACAACGCAAACCTTGTCCAAATCTATCTTGCTTTTGCGCAGAGCTTCGGCGAAGGAAGAGACCACGACTCCTATGCCACAGCCAGGGCACCAGATATGGGGAATCCTGTCCATCCTCAGGAATCCTTCCATCGGATTTTTTGCTTCAAAACGTTCTTCTGCCTTCATTTCGCCGCCTCCTTGATGGCCTTGAAGATGTCATCCGGATTGTGCACCCAGCCGCCGCAATGAGGGACATGGATGGCTGGCGCCTGGCCAAAGGCGCAGCGCTCGACTTCAATGACCATCTGCCCATAATTTATCTCAGGAACGACAAATGCTTTGATCTTCTTTGCCAGCTCCTTTATCCTTTTTTCCGGGAAGGGCCAGACAACGATCAGCCTCAGCGTCCCGACCTTGATGCCGGCTTTCCTGGCCTGCATGACAGCTCTGGTCGTGACGCGCGAGGTGATTCCGTAAGAGACGACGACGATCTCTGCGCCGTCCGTTTCATCTTCTTGGTATCTGATAATCTTGTCGGCATTCTTCTTGATTTTATCGACCAAATGAGGAACACAGACATTCTGGCATTCGGCGTTGATCACAGGGTAGCCTCGCTGGTCGTGGGTCAAGCCCGTGGTGTGGAAGCGGAAGCCGTCACCGGCTTTGATCATGAAGGGGACCAAGTCTTTGTCAGGCTTGTAAGGGAGGTATTTATCCTTAGGCCCTTCATACCACTTCCTTTCGACAAGCTCAATCTCTTCAGCCGGTGGGATGACAACTTTCTCATTCATATGCCCAACGCACTCGTCAGTCATGATAAAGGTGGGAACGCGGTAAGTTTCAGAGAGGTTGAAGGCATCGATGGTCAGGTTGAAGCACTCTTGAGGAGAATCAGGAGAGAGGGCGATGATTTCATAATCGCCGTGAGACCCCCATCTGACCTGCATCATGTCCTGCTGTCCGGTCAGGGTCGGAAGCCCTGTCGAAGGGCCTCCTCTCTGGACATTGGCGATGACGAGGGGTGCTTCCATCATGCAAGCTAAACCTATGTTCTCCATCATCAGCGAAAAACCCGGGCCAGAGGTAACGGTCATCGCTTTCTTTCCTGCCCAGGAAGCCCCGATAAGGGCAGCGACAGAGGCAATCTCGTCTTCCATCTGGATGAAGACTCCACCGACATAGGGAATTCTCTCGGCAAATCTCTCTGCCGTCTCTGTGGAAGGAGTGATAGGATAGCCGGCAAAAAATCGGCATCCTGATGCCAGAGCCCCTTCGGCAATGGCAAAGTCTCCGTCTAAATAATGGGCTCCGGTTAAAACTCCCTTAGGGTCTGCTTTCACCTTTTTCACCTTCTTCCTCCTCTTCTTTGAGAGTGACAAATAAGGCAAATTCAGGACATATTGTCTCGCAGAGCTGGCAGTAACAGCAGGCCTCCTCATTCCTGACAAAGGGAGGATGATAGCCTTTGATGTTGAATTCCTCTGACAGCTCAAGGACATCCTTTGGGCAGTACTCTACGCAAAATCCACAGCCCTTGCAGCGGTCTTTATTGATATGAATCTTGCCCTTTTTCGCTTTTAAATCGCCGAAGTAAATCATTTATTCCTCAGATTAGTCCTTTTTGTTTTAGCAGCGGCCTTGGGTCGATAAAGTGAAGGTCAAACCTTAACGATTCTTCTGGACAGCCTAGGGCAATAGCCATGAGTTGAGTGAAATAGAGGACAGGAATGCTCTTGAAGTCAAGATACTTCTTGGCAGTCTCTTTCTGACGATGGTCCAAATTGAAAGCGCAGAGAGGGCAGCTGACACTGATGACTTCAGCTCCATGAGTCTGGGCAGAGGTGATGATCTGGTACGTCCGGTCAGCCACGACCTCAGGCTTGTCCACAGTCTGGTAGGCTGCACAGCACTCTGTTTTATAGGGAAAGTCGATGGCTTTTGAACCTAGAGCATTCATCAGATTCTCCAAAACAGTCGGATTTTCGACATCATCAAGACCGATCTCTTTGGGGCGAACAAGAAGGCAGCCATAATAACTGGCGATTTTAATGTTTTTCAAGGGCTTGACCACTTTTTTGGCTATGCTTTCGAGCTTTATTTCATCCCTTAGCAATTCTAGGAGATGGAGGATCTGTACATCGCCTTCGTACTCGACCTTTTCGCGGGGAGCCATGAATTTATTGATCTTATCAAGGCTTTCCGGGTCGGCTTTAACCCGTTCATTAGCCCTTTTCAGGGTGTTGTAGCACATGGCGCAGAGGGTCATGACCCTGTTTGTGTTGGATTCTTTAACCCTGATCAGGTTTCGGATGGGAGCGACGTGATGAATCAGGTCGTCTGTAGCCAGGGAAAAGACAGTCCCGCAACAATTCCACCTTGGGAGCTCTTCAACCTCCACTCCCAGGCTTTTCAAGGAACATAAAGTTGAATCTTCAAAGTTTTTGGCATTGTTCTTCAGGGTGCAGCCGGGATAATAGCTTATCTTCATTATGATTCCTTAAGAAATGACAATTATAAGATATATTTATCATAATAAAAACTTATGATGTGAATTTCCTCATGCTGCTGATCATGGCGATGGGTGGGACATCGCCCTTTTCTGCGTCCGAGAGTTTTTGAACCTTGAGATGGTCCTCTCTTTTCCGCAGCAGAATTTGCCTTAGAGCTTCCATGACTTCGGCGATGTTGACCCCTTTCGGGCAGCGGGCGTTGCAGGTCATGCAGGAAGCACAGATCCAGATCGAGTTTGAATGAAGGAGCTCATCCTGCAGGCCGAGTTGGGCGAAGCGGATGACCTGGTTGGGGAGGATGTCCATCTGCGAGATAGCCGGGCAGCCTGCAGAGCACTTGCCGCACTGGTAACAGGCAAGAAGGTTCTGGCCGCTGAGTTCTTCTACCTTGGTGACAAAAGTGTCCTTGATCTTTCTTCGGGATATGTTGATTCTCATCAGAAATCTCTCATCCAGAGGATAAATCCGAAACCCTATATTCACTATAGGATTAATTTGACGTGAATTAAATTCAAGTAAAACATAATTGAGGAATTAAGTCAAGAGATGGCAAATTATTGTTGAATGAACAATAAAAAATTTATTTTTTCTTTGCTCCTGTGAAAAGGAAAAGGAAGCAGAAAGAGTTGAGGAGGAAAAGGTAGTGGAGCAGGGGAATGAGTCCGACAAGAGGAATAAGAAAAGAAGAAGCGCCGAGTGCACCGAGAAAAGAGCCGAGCAAATCCAAACCGTAGCCCAAGCCGTAGTTTTTCTTTTCTTCCAAGAAAAGATGGTTGGAAACTACGAACAGGTCTCCTCCAAGATAGCCAAAGGCCAAAAGAAAAATAAAGAAAAATATTTCAGGAGGATGGACCTTGAAAAGAGCCTGGAGGAGAAGGAGAAGGACAATGAACCCGAACTGGATGAGAAGAAGCTGACTAAAGTCAATCTTCTTTCTTCTTTTGCCGCGAAGAGCGCCCAAGAAGAGTCCGACCATAAACGAGGCCAAGAGCAGGGCAATTCTGCGATAGAGATAGCCGTAAAGCGTCTGAAAGGAGATGATAACGACGATTTCAGCGATTATGGTCGTGAAGCCCATGACAGCCAGAGGGACAAGGAAAAAATTTGTTCTTTTTCCTCTCAGCCAGATGATGAGCAGAAGCAGAAAAAAGAGAAGTAGCGGAAAGTCCAGGAGCCAGAAGGAGCTGAGCCGGGAAAAGAAAGAAAAAATTCTGCTCTCAAATCCTTCAAACTTTGTGCTCCAGAGTACAGAGTTGAAGAAGTAGCTAATCGGGGAAAAGTCTTGGTTGATTGTCTTTTTGCCAGAAGAGATTTTCTGCCTTATCAAATCGACTCTGAGCGGACTTAAACGGAAGAAAAGAAGCCGGGAGCTGACAAAGCTATTCTGGAGATTTAAGTCTTCGATTTTCTTGGAGAGCTTATCGAATTCGATGGAAAGAGGTTGGATAGAAGCGAGGAAGATATTCGTATCTCCAGGAACGACTTCGATAAAAGGAAAGACTTCTTTGAGACTGCAATAGAGTGAAGCCAGGAAGTCTTGAAGCTGCGGGCTGATATAATTTTCTGCAGAAGGAACCCTGAAGGAAAAGACGCCTTTTGTCTTTAACCGTTCTTTGGCCAGGATGAAAAATTCCTTAGTGTAAAAGCGGTTGATTTGGGCTGTGGCCGGCTCAGGAAGATTGAGGATGATGACGTCGTATTTATTCTTTGCCTTGGGGAGGAAGGCTCTGCCATCACGGTAGAAAATATGAACGCGCTCATTGCGCAGAATATTTCTTTCGACTTCAGGAAGAAATTGAAGGGAAAGTCGTATGATTTCCGGGTCAAGCTCGACATAATCAACCTCAACCCGAGGATATTTCAAAACTTGCTGCAGGGCTCCGCCAGCTCCACCTCCGACCAAAAGCACATTTCTTGCCTCAGGATTCTGGAGAAGGGCAAAGTGCACAGATTCCTCGGCTGCAGCGAGCTCAGGATAAGAATAGACGAGAAGGGAATTGCTGTAGAGAGATACCTGCTCTTCAGTTTGTACAACCTGGAGCTTTCCGTAAACGGTATCTTTGCTCCGCACCAGGTGAAACGGCCGCCAGTAAACCTTCTGGCCGGGAAAATCAAAAAAGCTGAAGCAGGCAAGGAAGAGGAGGACGAAAAGGAGTAACAACTTTTTTTTCTTCTTTCCTATAGAGAAGAAGATCAAGAGAGAGACAATAGCCCCACAGATGGCTGCTCCTTGCCAGTTGGAGAAAAGCGGAATGAGGATGAGATAGACGACAAGTCCTGCTGTGGCTGAACCCAGTGATTCAAGCAAGTAAACCTTGAAAAGGTTTCCCCTTTGGAAGAGAGTGTTGAAGACAAAGAGAACGCCCAGAGGAAAACTGACAAAAAGAGATAAGACAAGGGAGGAGATGAGAATGGGCGTGATTCCTGTGATTTCGCCGGGAAGGATTTTCAGCAAAAAACGGGAAAACCTGAGGCCGGCAAGGCAAAGAGGAAAAAGAATGATGATCAGATAATAATTCTGGGGAAATCTTGAGGGATTGAACTTCAGCTTTGAGGATGAGATGCTTCCTATGCCGCCCCATAAAAGCCAGGCAGCGAAAACGAAGCCAAAGGTGATTTCGTTTCCATAGAAATGGACTGAGAATTCTCTGAGCAAGTATATCTGGAAGGATAGGGCCAGAAAGCCGAGAAGAAAAGGTGGCAGAAAGCTAATCAACTCCAGATTCCAGGAATGGGGTTATCACAGAATTTGCATTTTCCCCGCTTGAGTTCGATCCTCTCGATCGTGTATCCAGTTCGCTGGATGACTGTGTTCTTGCATTTGGGACAACAAGTGCTTTCGGCTGAGTGTCCTGGGATATTTCCGATATAAACATAATGCAGCCCTTGCTCCAGGGCGATTTTGTGAGCTCTCTCCAGTGTGGAGATCGGAGTCGGCGGAAGATTCTGGACTAAATATTTTGGGTAAAAACGAGAGAAGTGAAGAGGAACATCAGGTCCGACTTCTTTCATCAGCCACTGTGCAAGCATCTTGATTTCATTCGGGTCGTCGTTTAGGGTGGGGATGACAAGGTAGACAATTTCCAACCAGACTCCGCTGCGAGCGACAATCTTTATAGCCTCAAGAACAGGCTTCAATTCTCCTCTGACATAATTTGTGTAAAAGTCTTGGTTGAAGGCTTTGAGGTCGATCTTTATGGCATCGACGACTTTGGTCAGCTCTTGCAGAGGCTCAGGGTTGACATGCCCTCCAGTGACAACCGTGCTTCTGACTTTTTTGAGCCTTGCCTCTCTGGAAGTGTCATACATGTATTCATAGAAAACAATCGGCTCAGTGTAGGTAAAAGCTATCGAAGGGCAGTTATATTTTTGGGCATAATCGACAACCATGGCAGGTGGAACATCGTAATGTTCAACCTGCTCCGGCCTGACCTGAGAAATCTCCCAGTTCTGGCAGAATTTGCAGTTGACGTTGCAGCCTGCTGTAGCCAGAGAAAGGGCAGTGGTCCCAGGGAGAAAATGGAAGAACGGCTTTTTTTCTATAGGGTCAGAGTTGATGGCGCAAGCCTTTCCATAGACCAGCGTGTAATATTTTCCCCCGATGTTTTCCCTGACGCCGCAATACCCTCTCTCCTTGTCCCCCAGTTTGCATTGGCGAGGGCAGAGAAAACATTCAATCTCCTTATCAGGGAGTTGTTTATAGTAGCGGGCTTCAACTTGAGAGAGGTTTTCATTTCTGGAGAAAGCGTAGAGGTCGGCAAGGAGGCTTGGAATTTGTTTGAGCAGGCCTGTAGAAGCCAATAGACCGGCTCCTGCGACTCCTTTGAAAAACTGACGCCTTTTCATTTTAATTATTATACCTCATTTTCAATGACCTGGATCTGGCTTGAATTGGCTTTTCCCAATCCCATTTTTTCAGCCGTCTTTAAGTAGATGGGCGCCCTCTTTTCTTCCTCCAGGCTTGGAAGCCCCTTTTGAGCTCTGAGTTTTTCGATGAGCTGCCAGCCCACAAAGTCAGCAGCCACAGGGTCGAGGCTGAAGAGCAGCGCTTCATATCTTTCAGCCCAGTGGGGATGGTAGGAAGGACCGCGATGGTACTGAACAAGAAGGCAATCGAGGATGGTCAGCTTGTGCTTTTTGCGGATGAAATCTGTTTCAAAAAGCTCAGCAACAAAGGGATTACAGTTAAAGTCATGGTATTTATTGGGATTGTGGACGGCACCAAAGTAATTTTTCATCCCTGCTGTAACGCCTGCCATTCCGTGGTCTTTGAGGACGGCAAGGCTGATCGAGGCTGAGACCATATCCGATTGGATCAAGGAGAAGAGGCTTCCGATATTGAGGTGATCGACAAGGTCGCGAGTGTAGCCGACACCCTGGGTATCTGTGCCAAAGACCCTAAAGCCGCTGCCGTTGAAGTTCAAGCGGTATTCGGCATCCTTCAATTCCCTGTTTGTCCTGTCCCAGATGATGATGTTCCTTTCCCTGATGCCGGCCTCCAAGAGAAGCTTGGCTAAAGATAAAGCCACATCTGGCCTGGTGGAGAGCATTTTTCCACTGATGGTGTTGATCTTGATTCCCACCCTGTCGTTAGGGCTGAAGAGAAGGCGAAGGCTATCTCTTGGGTTCTGCTTATCCATCAAGAGCTCGAATCCTCGATTGAACATCCCGAGGAGCTTGTTCTGGTCGATAGCCCCTTCTTGATTCATAACTCCTCTTCCCCTGACCAGAACGACTTTTGAATTAGCCATGATATTTTAAAAGTTACATCTCTTCAGTCATTCTGTCAACACAGTGAGAGGCTCTTGTAAAAAAATAAGTTTATTCTTATATTGAAGAAGTCAAGTGTGAATGGTGGAGTGTTTAGGATGAGAATTAAAAGGCCAAAAGAATTTTTAATAATATTTTTCTTGGTGACACTCTTCATTCCTTTGTTAAGGGCTGAGGAAGAGAAAGAAGTTTCCTCCCTTCATGCTCTTTTGCCTAAGGTGGAATCCTGGAGATTTACAGAAGCGCCGAAGAGTTATATTCCCCAGACACTCTTTGAATATATCGACGGAGCGGCTGAGATTTATCTGGCCTATGATTTTAAGGAACTGATCGTCGGCCAGTATAAGAGGGAAGATAAAAATCATGCGCTCACCATGGAAATTTATGATATGGGCGATGAAAAAAATGCCTTTGGCATCTACAGTGCTGAGCGATTTCCTGAATATAAATTCATTTCCATCGGAAACCAAGGATATCTGGAAGAAGGATCTCTGAATTTTGTCGCAGGGAGGTACTACGCCAAGCTTCTCTGCTTTGATTGCGGAGAAGAATCATCGGAAATTCTCAAGCTTTTTTCTCAAAGAATTATGGAGAGAATCAAGGATAAAGGTCCTCTCCCACGCCTGCTTGGATTCTTCCCAAAAGAAGGGCTTGTTCCAAACAGCGAGAAGTTTATTCTGAGAGATTTCTTGGGCTACAGTTTCCTCCACGATGGCTACACCGCCGATTATCAGCTTAAAGAGCTTGATTTTGACTGCTTCCTCGCCGAGGGGAAGAACGAAGAAGACGCTCAGAACATGTTGGCTGCGTATTTAAAAACAAAGAATAAGGCTGACATCCAGGAGATAGCTGATGGCTACCGTCTTAAGGACCGCTACTATCACAACATCTATTTGGCTAGAGTTAAAAATTATCTCTGCGGAGTGATGGGCATCAAGGATGGCCAGGAAAAGATTGGAGAAAAATATTTTGGGATGCTGGTCGAGAGCTTGAAGAATTAATTTTTTTTATTGCTCCATGTCTTCCGGGAAGGAAGTGAATTCGACAATCACAACTCGATTCCGGCCCTGCTTCTTAGCCTGAAGGAGAGCTTGATCGCTGCTTCGAATGAGGGCGCTTGAGGATATTCGGGTTAAATTATTTGAATAAGTTCCGCCCAGGCTTATTGTAACTTCAACGGATGCCGTTTCTGTCTTTATGTGTTTTTCCAATATAACATGGCGTAGCCGCTCGGCAACCTGCTTCAGTTCGTTCAGGTGGGTGTGGGGGAGGACGACAAGCATTTCATCGCCGCCGTAACGGCCTGCTTTATCATAAGGCCGCAGACTTTTATTAAAACGCACCGCCACTTCGGCTAAGACTTTATCGCCGACGTAATGGCCATGGGTGTCATTGATTTCCTTGAAATTGTCGATGTCAACCATGATGACTCCGGTGGGGTGATTTTCTCTCCAGCCTCGGTAGAGCTCTTCTTCCAGTATTTCGACGATTTTTTTCTTGTTCCAGAGTTTCGTCAGTAAATCATAGCTGGAGAGCTTTCTGCATTCGTCTTCAAGCTCAATAGTTAGCTTGGCATTCTGGAGGCGGACTTTCAACTGAAGGAAGTTGAAAGGCTTGATGAGATAATCATCAGCTCCGGCGTTGATTCCTTTGATGATATCATATTCCACGCTCTTGGGTGCCAAAAGGATGATGTATTTATTTTTTGTCTTCTCGTCCTGGATTTGCTGGCGGATTTGCTGGCAGAGCTCGAGTGCGTTTACCCCGCTTATGCTCCACTCGATAAGCACCAGACGAATATCATTATTTTCTATGGCTTTTAAAGCTTCTTCGCTGTCAGAGGTGCAAATAACCTCGTAGCCCCACTCTTTGATATCGGTTTCCAAGAACTTGGAGTAGGAGACATCTGGCTCAGCGATAAGAACTTTCAAATTATCTACCTCTCTTTTCTTTTAAAAACCTATGATGACATATTTTTGTTAAATTTTATAGATAAAAAAGAGATTGGTCAACCACCTTTGCGGGTGATTGGCAGGGTGAAAATTATCATTTCTTTATAGCCCTTTTAATAGATTGATCTCCTCAATGAGAATTTCATAGAAATCTCGTTTCAGCGAGAGAGAAAGAAAGAGCTTGTTGTTTCATGAAAATCAGGTGATGGTTAGGATCTTCTTCTTTCGGGCGAAATCTTCTATTTTTGAAAAGCGGCTGATGAGCTGCTCGACATAATTTCTGCCTTCTAAGTTACCCTTAGCATAAAACTGGACCGAGAGCATAACCCGTTCCAGACAGCGGATTTTATCCTCATTCTTATAGGTGTTCGTTGCTCCGGGGATGATTATCTTCCCCTCGTACCGACATTTTTCGATGTTCTGGTAGACGGCTTCAGCGATTTCGTTTCTTGGCCCTTTCCTCTCATCTGGCATATACAGAAGGCTTTTCCCTTTTTCAACTTTTTCCTTGGCGTACTCCAGGGCCAAGAGCGCATGCTTGTCCCTGAAAGACTTGTTCTTTTCTCCATATCCTTTCAAAGGTGCTTCAATATGAAAGGCAAGCCAAGCCATCCTCTCGTCGCTTAAGATATCTTCCTCAGCCGAAATCTTGCGTGAAAGGGAAGAGTGTTTTTTTTCGATGATTCGCTTCTCCTGGTAGGGCCTGTGCTTTTCGAGAAAAGAGCAGCTTTGAGGGCAGCTTATCTCTTTTTCCCTGAGCAGGCCGCAGCAGAGGTTGCAGAGATAATCTCCAAGGGCAAGACAGTGGCGTTTCCCTATCCTCTTTTTACATTTTGAGCATTTAGCCATCTTTGCCTGAATAAAATGTTAATCCCGGAAAAAGAGTCTGGTCCTCAACACGTCAGATGGAAAGCACCTATCGTCTTTCTTTTTGAAGCAAGTTCGTTGAAATTTCCTACTGCCTGCTCCGTCTTATCGATGATGAGCGCTATCCCCTTTGCCTCTGCCTCGCGTTTCACTTCCTCCTCAGTTTTCATCAGGCCGTAAAAGCCCGTGCCGATGACAAGCACCTCAGGCTTCTCTTGGAAAACATCTTCCAAGTCTTCAAGGCAGAGTCTGTGACCGGATTTTCGCCACCAGGAGTCTTTTATCTTTTCTGGAAAGATGATGAGGTCAGAGGTGTAGGTCTGGCCGTCAACGACCATGCGACCAAAGGAATATGATTGAATCATGATTTCTTCCTCAAAAGGAATGTATCGGGAGTCAATGACTTTATTTTTCTTCCCAGAATTCTCTTGAGTGCTTTTTCGGCGGCTTTCTTTTGAGCATCTTTTTTGGTGCTGCCCTCCGCCGTGGCCAGAGGTTCATTTTCGAGGAGAACTTCGACTTTGAAGCTCCTTTTGTGGTTAGGACCTGAGGTCATGATAGTCCTATAGACAGGCGAAGGCAGGTCCGCCTTTTGAAAATATTCTTGCAGGGCTGACTTGTAGTTGTTGATCAAAAAATTGCGAACCTTGATTCTTTTAAGAAAAGGTCTGAGATACCGCAGAAGAAACTTCCTCGCCTGGTCAAGTCCGCCATCTAGATATATGGCGGCCAGCAGAGCTTCAAAGGATGCGGCTAAGATTGTCTTCTTCTTGCGTCCTCCGCTTTTTTCCTCGCCTTTTCCGAGAAGGATGTTCTTGTCCAGCTTGACTCTTTTGGCGAAGAATGAGAGGGATGATGTGTTTGCCGCTGTGGATTTGAGTTTGGAGAGCTCGCCCTCGGCTAAGTTGGGATAGGTGGCGAAGAGGTGGTCGGCGATGACCAAGCCGATAACCGAGTCCCCCAGGAACTCCAATGTTTCGTTATCTGCTTCCACTGATTTTTGGTTTTCATAGGCGTAGGAGCTGTGGATCAGAGCTTGAGCAAGAAGATTTTTGTTCTTGAAACTATATCCGATCTTTTTTTCGATTTGCCTGAAATTGATTTTCTTCAGGAATGACATTTCTTGCTAATTCCTCTGGGTTTAAGAAGAATGGACGATTTTCCCTCCGACAATGGTCATGACCGCGGCCCCTCTCAGTTTCCAGCCATGGAAAGGATTGTTCCGGCTCTTGGATTTAAAAGTCTTGACGTCAACGACAATTTGCTTGTGTAGGTTCAAGATGGTTAAATCAGCGTCTGCTCCAGGAGATATTTTTCCCTTGTTTTCGAGCCCGAGGATAAGAGCAGGATTGGTGGATGTCATCTGGATAAATTTTTTAATTGAGATGACATTCTTGTTGACGAGTCTGTCGAGCAGGAGAGAAACAGCAGTCTCCAGGCCGCAAATTCCAAAAGGAGCGATATCAAACTCCGCATCCTTCTCATCGGCTGTGTGAGGAGCATGGTCGGTGACAAAAACATCGACAACTCCTTCCTTGACAGCCTGGATTAAGGCCTGTGTATCCTCCTTGCTTCTGAGAGGTGGGTTGACCTTTAAATTCGTATCATAGGTTTCGAGACAGGAGTCGGTCAGGAAGAGATGATGGGGAGTGACCTCGGCTGTGACCTTGATTTTCTTTTTCTTTGCCTCTTTGACCAGGCCCACCGCACCTTTAACACTGAGATGGGCGATATGTATTCTCGCTTCTGCCTTCTCAGCGAGGATGATGTCGCGGGCGACCATTATCTCCTCTGAGGAATCAGGAATTCCTCTCAAGCCGAAAAGATAGGAATGATAGCCCTCATTCATCACCCCTTCGCCGCTCAGGTTTCTGTCCTCGCAGTGGTCGATGATGAGCGTCTTGAGAGGCTTTGAGTATTCCAGAGCCCGGCGCATGGTCTGGCTGTTTTCGACAGGATGCCCATTGTCAGAGAAGGCCACAGCTCCGGCCTCAACCAGGTCAGCCATGTCTGTCAGCTCTTCACCTCTCAGTCCCCTGGTGATGGCAGCTATGGGGAGAATATTGACCACAGCCTTTTTCTTGGCCTCGGAGAGGATATATTCAGTCACTCCGCGATTATCATTCACAGGGCTTGTGTTGGGCATGCAGGCGATGGAGGTGAATCCCCCCTTGGCCGCGGCCTTGGAGCCGGTCGATAGAGTTTCCTTGTCTTCTTGTCCTGGGTCGCGGAGATGGACATGCATGTCGATAAAACCTGGGGCAACAACGAGCCTCGAAGCATCGATGACTTTTGCTTCCTTGTTTTCAATCTTGGCCTTGATTTCTACGATCTTTCCTTTTTCTATCAGAATGTCCAAGGTGTCATCTGTTCCTGAGGAGGGGTCGATGACTCTTCCATTCTTAATCAGTAGCTTCACTCTCTTTTCCTCCTAGCAAAAGGTAGAGAACAGCCATTCGGATGGCGATCCCGTTTTCAACTTGTTTGAGTATGACCGATTTTGCTGAATCGGCCAGGTCGGCTGAGATTTCAACGCCCCTGTTTATCGGGCCGGGATGCATGATAATCGCATTTTTCTTCGCCAGCCTGAATCTCTTTTCTGTCAAACTGTAAAGATTCCTGTATTCTCGAATGGAGGGGAAATAATTTTTTTGCTGCCTTTCCATCTGGATTCTGAGCATCATCACCACCTCCGCCCCTTCCAGAGCTCTGTCGAAGCTGAAGTCGAGCTCCACACCGAATTTCTTGAATTCTAGGGGGAGAAGGGATGGGGGGCCGACAAGAACGACTTTTGCGCCCATCTTTTCGAGAAGAAAGATGTTGGAGCGGGCAACACGGCTATGAAGGATATCACCAACGATGACGACTTTTAGGTCTTTGAAGTTCTTTTTTTCCTGTCTCATGGTAAAGGCATCAAGCAGAGCCTGCGTTGGATGCTCATGAGCTCCATCACCGGCATTGATGACATGAGACCGGCAGAAGGTCGTGGCGAAATGCGGGGCTCCGGAAGAGGGATGCCTGATAATCAGGGCATCGGGGTTCATGGCTTCGAGATTTAAAATCGTATCCTTGAAGCTTTCACCCTTGACAACACTGCTCAGCTGTTTATTGAAATTGACAATGTCTGCACTGAGCCTTTTTGCTGCCAGCTCGAAAGAACTCCTGGTCCGGGTGCTGGGTTCGAAGAAGAGGTTGATGATTGTTTTTCCCCTCAGGGTGGGGACTTTCTTAACCTCGCGAGCGGAAATTTCAATAAATGACTCGGCTGTATCCAGCACGGTCGTAATCTCTTCTGGACTCAAGTCTTGGATGCCGAGGAGATGCTTATGCTTAAAGGCCAAATCTGCCCTCCTATTTTATCTTTGCTGGTTCTGTGATCAAGACTTCGTCGTTGCCATCGACTTCTTTTAGCTTAACCTGGACCAGCTCCCGCTTTGAGGTCGGCAGGAATTTTCCGACATAGTCAGCTCTGATCGGAAGCTCACGATGACCGCGGTCGATGAGGACCAGGAGCTGGATCGTCTGAGGACGCCCCAGGTCGATGAGGCTATCCATGGCCGCCCGTATCGTCCTTCCGGTGAAGAGAACATCATCGACAAGCAGGATATCCTTTTTAGTCACAGAAAAATCTATCTCTGTTTTCTTGACCATGTGTTGAGCCTCTAATCTCGAAAAATCGTCTCTGTAGAGAGTGATATCCAGAACCCCAACAGGGATATCAATCTTTTCTAATTCTTTAATCAGCTTCGATATTCTCTTTCCAAGATAAATCCCTCTCGTCCTTATGCCGACGATGACCAGATTTTTCAAATTCCTGTTCCTTTCAATGATTTCAGTGGTCATCCGGTCGAGGGCTCTTCTTATCTTGTGGGACTCCATGACTCTGGCCTTAATTTTTTGTTCCATGAGCTAACTCCTCATTCAGGGGAAAGTTCATGCTATCTTAAAGAAAATGCAATATCTGCCTGAAAAAGTCAAGGAGAGCTCTGGCTGAGTGGCTCGAAAACACGCCGCTTTTGCCCCAGCGATTACTCGGAGGGGGAACAGCTTCGCTTTCCCCCTTCCGACGGTCGCC
>CAZJXZ010000013.1:0-23605 GCA_964549955.1 uncultured Eubacteriales bacterium | reverse complement strand
TCTTTTGTCAGCTGTTCCAAGGGAGTGATGTCGTCGAGAATCCAGATGCTGCGGCCGTGAGTTCCGAAAATCAAGTCATTTTCCCGAGGATGGATGGCAATATCGTCCACAGGAACCATGGGGAAGTCATTTTCAAAGTTAATCCACGTTTCCCCTCTATCGATGGAGAAGTAGGCTCCTCTCTCTGTCCCGACAAAGAGAAGATTAGGATTGCGAAGGTGCTCCCTGATGACATTGACTGTGCCGCCTTCAGGCAGTTTGCTTGAAAGGCTCTTCCAGGACTCTCCATAATCTTTAGTCATGAAGACATAGGGTTTAAAGTCATCGTTCTGATGGCCGTCAAAAGTCGCGTAGGCTGTCCCTTCCTCAAAGCGGGATGCCACCACCCTGGTGACAGTGGTAAATTTGGGAACTCCCGGAACATGTGCCACCACATTCTTCCAAGTTTTTCCGCCGTCGCGGGAAACTTGGAGGTTGCCGTCCTCAGTTCCCACATAGAGAAGGCCTTGTTTGAGAGAAGATTCAGAAATGGTGGTGATGGTTCCGTAGAAAGAGACACCGTCATGGAGGGATAGAGTGCCTCTCTCAGGAATTATCCCCATTATGGGAAGTTTATTCCTGTCTTGCTGAGTGGTTAGGTCGATTGAAACTTCCCAGTTATCTCCCCTGTCCTTGGATTTGAAAAGCTTGTTTCCGCCGAGATAGATAATCTTTGAATCGTGGGGAGAGATCAAGATGGGCGAGTTCCAGTTGAACCTGTAGGTTTCTTTTGTATCTTCAGGCTCGGGCCTTATCGACTTGCTCTCTCCTGACTTCGCGTCAAACCTGGTGATACCGCCGTTCTGCGATTCAGCATAAATAACGGTATGGTCCGTTGGGTCGACCTGAGAATAGAAGCCGTCTCCGCCCCCGACCCTGACCCAGTCATCGTTGGTGATGCCTGTAGCGTACCAGGTTGCACTCGGACCTCCCCAGCTTCCGTTGTCCTGCAGGCCTCCATAAATAAAATAGGGCTTGCGCATATCGTATCCCACTTCATAAAATTGACCGAGCGGGATGGAATTGACAAACTCCCAGGTTTTGCCCCGGTCATAGGAAAAATAGATTCCTCCGTCTGAGCCAATAATCATGTGGTTAGAATCAGAAGGGTCGATCCACATCGCATGATGGTCGCCGTGAACCCTTCTCACCAAGTCGGTGCTAAAAGTCTTGCCGCCGTCTTCAGAGACATACATGCCAGCTCCGAGCACCCATATCCTCTGGTCATTGTTGGGGTCGATTCGAATCTTGCTGTAGTACATCGGCCGGGGATTGGTGGCTGACATCTTCTGCCAGGTCAAGCCTTTATCCTCGGAGCGAAAGACTCCTCCATTCCTGTTTTCGATGATAGCGTAGACAATACTTGGGTTGCGGCGGTAAATATCGATTCCGATTCGCCCCGTATCGCCAGAAGGAAGGCCGTTTGTCAACAGCTGCCACGTTTCCCCGCCATCTGTCGTCTTATAAAGGCCGCTCCCTGGCCCTCCTCCGACAAAGCCATAGCTCGAGCGCCGCCTCTGGTAGGCTGCGGCATACAGCGTATTTGGATTCTCAAGGTCCATGGCCACATCGACAAAACCGGTGTTCTCGTCGATGAACTTGTTATTGACCCAGGTCTTTCCTCCATCCATGGTTTTAAAAAGGCCCCTCTCTTTGTTGGGGCCCCAGAGATGCCCCAGGGCCGCGACATAAACGATATCGGGATTGATGGGGTGGATAGCAATCCGGCCAATATGATGGCTATCAGCAAGCCCCATATGCTTCCATGTCTTGCCGCCGTCTGTCGATTTATAGACTCCATTTCCCCAGGAAGAGCTCTGACGGTTGTTTGGCTCTCCGCTGCCGACCCAGACAATGTCAGGATTGGACGGCGAAACTGTAACATCCCCGATAGTGCTTGTGCTTTGCTCATCAAAAATAGGCTCCCAAGTTATTCCATTGTTGACCGTCTTCCAGACTCCTCCTGATGCGGTTGCAACGTAAATAATCTTCGGATTGCTCTCGACCGCAGCAAAATCGTCGATCCGGCCTCCCATGTTGGCAGGACCGATGCATCTCCACTTGAGGCCCTCAAGTATGCTCGGAGTTATAAGCGGCTCCTCTTGCTTCTTGACTTTCTGGGCGCTGACGAAAAGGCCAAACAAGAACCCGATAAAGATGACCGATAAAAATTTCAAAAGAATGCCTTTTTTCATATTCTTCCCTCCTTGGTTATTTTTTTAGGCAGGTCTTTAAGCAAAATGCCCATCTGATTTGAGTTGCTAAAATTATCACAAGGTGAAACACTATGTCAAAAAAGCAAATCTCAAAGTTTTCATCCGCTCTATCTTTATCATTCATAGGAAATCTGGAATGTCAGAAAAATCACATTCTTGGTTTGATTGATACCTTTAATAGTGATATGGTAATCATTTCGGATATTATAAAGAAATTTACAGACTCAACCGAAGAGTTAGGCAAGCAGATGGCTGCCGCGATAGAGGCATCAGGGACAGTTAGCCCATATATGCTTGAAGGTTCAGGCGGGGTCGTCAGCGGAGGAGGAGACGAATGCAAAACAGAGTGATCTTCAAGACCTTCAGCAATCGACAAGAGGCTGAGCTTTTCAAGGGCTTGCTTGAAGCTAACGGAATCGAGTCTTTCGTGGTCTCTGACGACTGCGGAGCGGAATACCCTGTGTTAGGATTTGGACTAGGCGTTCACTTGCTTTTGTCTTCTAAGGACCTGAGGCGCGCGAGGAGAGTCCTTACCATGGCTAGGACCAGCAGAAAAAAGAAGGGTAAGTAAGTGTTCGAGGATGTGGGCGACAAGCCGTCTAACTTGCGAGTGAACCTGGCAAGCCCTGCACAAGGGGCGGGTGCGTTGCTCGTTCAATTGGTGTGATCGACCAGCAGCGCTGAATCGGATAATCCGCTACCCAACCCGCCGTTAAACCCGGCGGCGCAGCGAGTGGGTGAGCTTGATGCTTTTGGGTGATCGGAGAATTGGCATGAAGGAAAAGCGCATTATGGTTTTAATCAGCAGTTTCATTATTTCTGTCTTTGTATTTTCCCAAACTCCTAACCAAGCTGATTGGGAAAATGCAAACCGTAAAGTCCTTCGATTGGCCGCTACTTCTTTCCCACAGCTTCCGGATTCTGTTAAAAACTATCTAATCCAGAACGGATTTGAGATTCCTCAAGCGGCAAGTCTAAAAGAGCCGCATAATGTGATCAAAGGCCAGTTCATAAGACCAGGTCAATTCGATTGGTCAATATTGGTTTCTAAAAATTTTCATTCGACTATATTAATATTTCCCAATAGTTCAACTGATGGTGTAATACAATTAGCCCAAAATGAAGACAGAAACTTCTTGCAAGTACTTTCACCTGGCATTATCGGATTTGGGCGACTGATCAATCCTGCTAACAGAGAGTATATCTTAAACCATTACAAAGAATATGGCGGGTCAAAACCTCCAGCCATTGATCACGAAGGAATAAATGACATCTTTGTGGGCAAGAGTTCGGTTGTTCTTTATTTTTATAATGGCAAGTGGCTTACTTTAACTGGCGCAGACTAATCAGCCGATCGCTCAACACCCGGCCAAGGCAGGCGTGCTTTGCAGGCCGCCCGGCAGCGGATGGCCAACCATCGCCACAGGGATTTGGGCAGTGCTCCATTCAAGAGCTGAGGTAATGCTGGGACTGATCATTTTTGTTGTGTCCTCGGCACTTACACCAAGGGCACATCCAAATGCAGCTCATAGAGCCAAGCGAAGCCTGAAGCAAAAGTCAATAAGCAAGAAAATCTCCGAAGCGGAGAAACATAGTTTTTGTCAAAGATAGAGAGCTTGAAAGGGAAAATCGAGTTATAGTATAGTGCCGAGAGGATGAAACTCTCTCTTCTCCTCTTTTCCCTCCTTTACCAGAGCGGATGCCAGATAAAAAATTGCCTTTATAGTCTGAGAATATTCAAGCCAAAAAAAGCTCCTCTGCCGGTCATAAGTGTCGGAAACATCAGCTTTGGCGGGACGGAAAAAACTCCGATGACCATCCATCTAATCGAATTTCTCGCCGAGCATGGTCTAAATCCTGCCCTGGTTACCCGGGGATATAAAGGAAACTGGGAGAAGAAAGGCGGAGTTCTTTCCTACGGAAAAGGCATCCTCGGCGGCTGGCGAGATTCAGGCGATGAGCCTTTCATGGTTGCCCGGAACAGCCCAGAGGCTGGCATCTTCATCGGCAAAAACCGCCTTCTCTCCTGCCAGAAAGCAAAGCAATCGGGTTTTGAGGTGGCAGTGCTCGACGACGGCTTTCAGCATCGCCGCCTTCAGCGGGATATCGACATTGTCCTTTTTGACCCGGCTCAAAAAGTTGCTCTTCGAGAGCCGTTCTCAGCATTAAGGAGAGCCGATATTCTCTTTATAAAGAAGCATGCCCATCCCCAGAAAAAAGAGATTGAAAGGCGCTTTCCTGAGCCAAGCATCTTTGAATATTTTGTTCAGAGCCAAGGGCTCTTCAGGATAGGGAAAAAAGAAGCTGCGAAAATCGAAGACTTCAAGAAGAAGGTCATTGCTTTCTGCGGAATAGCTCGGCCTGAAAGATTCGTCTCCAGCCTGAAAGAGGAGGGGATTGAGCCCTTATATATTTTTAAATTCCCCGACCATCATACCTACCCGCCTTCCTCGGTCAAAAAAATCAAGGAAAAATATCAAAAGCTGGGGGCTGAGGCGCTGCTCACCACTGAGAAAGACGCAGTCAAGCTCGAAGCTAATGAAGATATCAATATCTTGCCTGTTTATTATTTGAAGATTGAGCTTAGGATCGAAAAGGGATTCGACTCGAGCCTTGCTCATCTCGTCCAGAATAAGGGTATAATTGTCTGAAATGGCAGGACTAAAAGAGCGGGGAGAATATTTTATCTACAAAACAGTCAAGGCTCTTATTCCGTTCCTGCCTCGTCAGACATGCCTTTTCATCGGAAAGACTCTGGGATTAATCTTCTACCATCTCGATAAAAAGCACCGGCTGATTGCTCTCTCCAACCTGAAGATTGCCTTTGGCAAAGAACTCGAAGATTCCAAGCTCAGAAGAATAGCCAGAAACTCCTTCGCCCATTTCGGCCAATTCATCATGGATTGCGTCAAATTTCCCGCTCTGACAGAAAAGCAAAAGGATGCGCTCATCCATGTCGAGGGAGAAGAAAACCTTGAAAAGGCGCTCCAGGAAAAAAAAGGTATCCTGCTCTTCTCCGCTCACTACGGAAACTGGGAAGTCTCTCCTCAATTCCTCAAGAAAAAGGGAAGACTGAATGCGATTGCCCGCCCCCTGGATAATGAGCTTCTTGAGAGAGAGCTGTTCGAGCTCAGAACAGCTCTCGGTGCGAGAGTCATCTACAAGCAGCGGCCGACAAAACAAATTCTTCAAGCTCTTCGGGCCAATGAGATTGTCGCTTTCCTCATCGACCAGAATGTCCTCAGGCAGCAGGCTATCTTTGTCGATTTCTTCGGAAAAAAAGCGGCAACGACTCCAAGCCTGGCCGCTTTTTTCTTAAGGACAAGCTCACCTCTCCTGCCTGCCTTCTGCTTCCCGACGCCCTCTTCTTCATACAAGATAGTGATCCACAGCCCTCTGCGCTTTGCTCCTGGGGCCGACTACGAAGCAGAGGTATTGAAAATCACGCAAACATGCACTAATATCATAGAATCTCAAATACGCCAGAATCCCGACTATTGGCTCTGGTTTCACCAGAGATGGAGAACCAGGCCAAAGGGAGAAAGAAACAATTGAAGCCAAGGGATAAATCTAAGAGGAGGGAAGGATAAATTGGAAAAAATACTCAAGGCCTTAAAATGGTATGGTCACGCCTCCTTTGCCGTTGAATCCAGCAAAATCATCTACATCGACCCCTGGAACATTCCGGCATCGGCTCCAAAGGCAGACCTTATCCTCGTCACTCACTCTCATTACGACCATCTCTCTACAGGCGACATCAACCGACTCAAAAAAGAAGGGACAACCATCGTTTGTTCTGAAGACTGCCTGGCCAAGCTCTCCGGGGATGTCAAAGCCATGAGCCCAGGCCAGGAGTTAGAGGTCCAAGGAGTGAAAATCAAAGCCGTCCCTGCCTATAATCCTTCCAAGGCCTTCCACCCACGCCATAGCAAATGGCTGGGCTACATTGTTACTATCGAGGGGGTTTCCGTTTACCATTCCGGCGATACAGATTTGATTCCTGAACTGAAGAGCCTGGGAAAGATCGACATTGCCCTGCTGCCAGTGGGTGGGAAATACACGATGAGCGCTGAGGAAGCGGCCAAGGCGGCAAATATCATCAAAGCCGGGGTCTCGGTGCCGATGCATTACGGTGCCGGCGTTATCGGCGATGAAAGGGACGCAAAGAAATTCATGGAGCTCTGCGAAGGCCAGGTCAGAATTCTAAAAGAAGTAGGAAAATGAGGGCGGGCAATCGCGCTTTCGACGAACTGAGACCGATAAAAATCAAAACGGATTATCTGGATTTTGCCGACGGCTCAGCCTTCATCGAAGTCGGCAAGACCAAGGTCATCGCCGCAGCCTCCATCGAAGATAAGGCCCCTCCTTTTCTTAAAAACACAGGAACCGGCTGGGTGACAGCCGAATATTCTATGCTTCCCCGCTCGACTGAAAAAAGGAACATCAGAGAAAGAACTCTGGCCCGTCTTTCCGGACGAAGCCAAGAGATTCAACGCATCATAGGCCGCTCACTCAGGGCAGTGACCGATCTCAGCCTGCTGGGAGAGAGGACGATCATCCTCGACTGTGACGTGGTCCAGGCTGATGGCGGAACAAGGGCAGCCTCGATAACAGCGGCTTGCGTTGCCTTAGCCCTTGCCTTGAAAAAAATGATGGACAAGAAAGTCATCGAGAAAATGCCTCTGGAGCACTTGGTCGCCGGAGTCAGCGTGGGCATCGTCGAGGGAAAGGCCCTTCTTGACCTCGACTACGATGAGGATTCGAAAGCTGAGATAGATATGAACGTGGTTCAAACAGAAAAGGGGCAGCTGGTGGAAGTCCAGGCAACGGCTGAGAAAAAATCATTTTCAAAAAAAGAGCTGAGCAATCTCTTGAGCTTAGCCGAAAAAGGGATAGAAGAGATTACCCAGGTCCAGAGGAAAGTTCTCAAAAAGAAGAATGTTATTCTCCAAGCTAAATAATAATAACGCGATAAGAGAAACAATATGAACCGCATCTTGATCACAGGAGGGGCAGGCTTCATCGGAAGCCATCTCTGTGAATCCCTTCTCGAACTCGGCCAGGAAGTTATCTGTGTTGATAACTTCTTCTCTGGGAGCAAGGATAATATCCGCCATCTCCTGTCCAATCCCTATTTCGAGCTGGTCCGCCATGACATTATCCATCCCCTCTTTATCGAAGTTGATAGAATCTACCATCTCGCCTGTCCAGCCTCGCCAATCCATTATCAGTCCAATGCCATAAAGACAGTTAAAACAAATGTCGTCGGCACTCTTAACATGCTGGGCTTGGCCAAGAGGATAAAGGCCCGCATTCTCCTCGCCTCTTCCTCTGAAGTTTACGGCAGCCCAGAAGTCCATCCCCAAAAAGAAAGCTATTGGGGAAAGGTCAATCCTGTCGGGCTTCGGGCCTGTTATGACGAAGGGAAAAGGGTGGCAGAGACCTTGATGATGGCTTATCATCGGCAAAACAGAATCGAGGCGAAAATCGTCCGCATTTTCAACACCTATGGACCGCAGATGAGTGTCAATGATGGAAGAGTCATCAGCAACTTCATCGTACAGGCTTTAAGGAAAGAGCCTCTCACCGTCTACGGAGACGGGAGCCAGACCCGCTCCTTCTGCTATGTCACTGACATGATTCAGGCTTTAATCAAGATGATGGAAACAGAGAATCTCACAGGCCCGGTTAACCTTGGAAACCCGAAAGAGACGAAAGTCCTCGAATTGGCAGAAAGAATCATCAAGCTCACCAAGAGCTCCTCCAAGATCATCCACACGCCTCTGCCCGCTGATGACCCTGGCCGGCGCTGTCCTGACATTTCATTGGCAAGGGAAAAGCTGGGCTGGGCGCCGAAAATAGAGCTCGAGGAAGGCCTGCTCAAAACAATCGATTATTTCAGGGATAAGCTCGGCCTGAAATAAACATAACGAGCATTACATTTATAAGGTGTCTTTAAAAAAGGCAAGCAAACATTTATAATTGTGACTCTTATATTTGAATCCTGACTTTTGCAAAGAGGCGGGATTCCAAGGAGGTTATGATGATTGTCTCCAAGCTGGTCATAATCGCCATCATAATCGTCGTCATTGGCCTGCTCGTTCTTCTCATGGCCATCCAATATCGCAAAGTTGGGCCGAATCAGGTTCTAATTATTTCCGGTGGAAGAAAGAGGACAGTGGTTGACCCTGACGGAAGGAAGAGGAAAGTCGGCTACCGCTACCGTCTGGGCGGAGGAACTTTTGTCCTTCCTTTCTTTGAGACCGTCGACATTCTTCCCATGGAAGTGATTACCTTGAGCATCAAGACACCTGAAGTTCTCACTCATGGCGGCGTTCCCATCCTGGCTGAAGCCACTGCTCAGGTCAAGGTCGATTCGTCCGACCATTCCATTCGCCTGGCCGCAGAGCAGTTCTTGGGTTTGGGGAAAGAGGGCATCCGGGACGTCTCCATGACCATCCTCGAGGGGAAGATGAGAGAAATCATCGGAACCATGACCGTGGACGAGATATACAGGAAAAGACCAGAATTCTCAGCCAGGGTGACTGAAGCGACCCAAAGAGACTTTTCCAGGATGGGACTGGTCATGATGTCCTTTGCCCTCAAAGACATCAGCGATACCCAAGGCTACCTTGATGCCCTGGGAAAGCCGCAGATCGCAGCCGCAAAACGCGACGCGACTATCGCCGAAGCTGAAACACAGAAAGAGGCAACGATCAAATCTTCTCAAGCTCGGAAAGAGGCTGAAGTCGCCCGCCTTGCGGCTGAAGCGCTCATCGCCAAAGCCCAGTGGGAAAACGAAGGCAAAAAAGCAGAATCCCAGGTTGCCGTCAACCAGAAAAAGGCTCAGGCAGACCTCAGCTATGAACTCGAGCGGGTGCGAATAAACCAGGATATAAAAAAGGAAGAAGCCAAGGTCAATGTCATCGAGAAAGAAACCCTGATTAAGATCGAGGAACTGGAGATCTCGCGCAGACAGAAAGAGCTTGAATCCAGCGTGGTCAAGCCTGCCGATGCCCGCAAGTATCAGCTCAAGGCCGAAGCTGATGCCGAAGAATACCGTATCCAAGCCGAGGCAAAAGGAAAAGCAGAGGCGATGAAACTCGAAGGCGCAGCCGCGGCCGAGGAGCTCAAACGAAAAGGCCTGGCTGAGGCTGAAGCCATGCTGAAGAAGGCCGAGGCCTGGCAGAGATATAACCAGGCAGCTATCATCGAAATGTATCTGAAAATCCTGCCTGACTTGGCCAAGGCCGTCTCCGAACCTCTCTCCAAGGTGGATAAGATTGTGGTGGTTGGCGGCGATAAGGGCTTGGGAACCTCAAAAATTACCTCCCAGGTGGCAGAAGTCCTGGCTCAGATGCCAGAGGTCGTCAAGTCCCTGACAGGAATCGACCTGAAGCAGTATCTCAAGGAAAAACTGACACAGACACCTGAAGAGAAAGAGGAAAAATAATCATTTCCCCAAAAAAGTAGGTCAGCCATGTCATCAGAAAAGGCAAATCAAATCAGAACATCTCCTACACTCAAAATATCAGCTAAAGCCAAAGCCATGGCGGCTGGAGGAATAGATGTCATCGACTTGAGTGTTGGAGAACCGGATTTCCCTACGCCTAAACACATAAAAGAAGCTGGCATCCGGGCCATCGAAGAAAATTTTACCAAGTATACGGAAAACGAAGGCATCCCAACCCTAAAAGAAGCAATCATCAAAAGGCTAAGCGAAGATTATGGCCTTGACTATTCCAAGGACGAAATCATCGTCTCTACAGGAGCAAAGAGCGCGCTTTACCATCTTATCCAGGCCATCATCAAGGAAGGCGACGAAGTCATCATCCCTTCTCCCTACTGGGTTACTTATCCCCAGGCCGTTGCTCTGGCCAAGGGAAAAAGTATCATTTGCCCGACCAAAGAAGAAAACGGATTCCTCATGACTCCTGAGCAGTTAAAACCTCTCATCTCTCCTGCCACCAAAGCCCTCATCCTCAACAATCCCTCGAATCCTACAGGCGCAGCCTACCAGAAGCATGAACTCGAAGCCCTGGCAAAAATCATCCTGGAAGAAGATATTCTTGTTATCGCCGATGAAATCTACAGCAAAATCGTCTACGATGACTTTTCCTTTGCCAGCTTCCCTTCACTGGGAGAGGAAATAAAAAAGAGGACAATCCTCATCAACGGTGTCTCAAAATCTTACTCCATGACCGGGTGGCGGATAGGGTATGCTGCCGGCCTTGCAGAAATCATCAGCGACATGGCCAAGATTCAGAGCCACACCACCTCAAATCCCTGCTCAATCTCCCAGAAGGCAAGCTTAGAAGCCCTGACCGGCCCCCAGCATGAAATTTCAAAAATGACAGCCGAATTCCAGAGGCGGAGGAACTATCTTCTGCTGCGGCTTCAGTCCATCCCTCATGTCTCCTGCTTCAAGCCAAAGGGGGCATTCTATCTCTTCCCCAATCTCTCCTTCTATCATGATAAAGAATTCAACAACATCCAGATTCGAAACTCGTACGGAATGGCCTATTATCTCTTGAAAGAGGGAAGAGTGGCTATCGTTCCTGGCGCGGCCTTTGGCGCTGACGACTATATCCGCATCTCCTCTGCGACTTCCATGGAGAACCTGGTGAAAGGAATGGACAGAATCAGCGAAGCTCTTTCGCGCCTGAAAACAGCCAAAAAGGTCAGGCGTATCGCGCTGAATAACGCCATAACCCGGCAAAAAAAGTCAGTTCCGGTCGAACCCAGCACCCCGGTTAAGATGAAGGATGCGCTTCTGACCGAAGCGGAAAGCCACCTCGGCTATGAAAATCTTTTCGAGTGGAACGCCAACGTCAATGGCGTTATTGTCAAACTGCGCACCAATGTCCCCCACTTGAATGATTTCTGGATTGAGAACTGGTATCCCGCTCAACTGGAAGCCGAGCTTGAACCGCACGGCACAATCTATGCTGTGGACGGCATGACTGGCCGAGAGCCTCATGCCTTCTATAATATGGAAACGAACACAGGAGTGCTCGTCAATACAGATAATTATGGCCCGCTGCGCACTCTTGCTCTGGGGCTTGTCATGGATGTCTCAGAAAGACTTTTCAACACCTTCGCCATCAGGGGCATGTCGGCTGATATCGACGGGAACGGGCTTGTGCTCATCGGGCCAAAAGGAACAAAAAAGACCGAGCTCTTCTTCGCCCTTCTTCAAGATGAGAAATTCCGTTTGCACTCAAACGACATCGTCTTTGTCCGCTTTTCAGGCAGAACTCTAGTTTCTGATTCTGTCGAGAGAAAACTTTTCTTGCCGACCAATAGCGTCGAATCCTATTCCCGTCTGGCAGCTCTCTTCGACAACAGCAAATGCGAGAATGTTGTCATCCGCAAGGAGGACTGCCAGGATAGCGAATGCCTTCGCCTCGACGACTGCCGTCTTGAACGCGGCTCTCCCTTCTGCTACAAGGCTTCCAAAGATGCCCACGCTCTCCTCGACCCCTCCTGGATTGGGGGGCCGGCAAAGCACGTCAAACGCACAACGCTTCGCTTGATCGTCATCCTCCGCTACGATAACGTCTCTCCTCCTTTTGAAAAACTCAAGGCTGATGATGCGCTGCGCATTCTCGAATCTGGAGAAGCGCCTGGAGTCAAGCAAACCCTCAGCCCCGCAAAAAGCCAGCCCTTTTACAACCCCCATATCTTGCTCAAGACGCCAGAGAGGCTGGAGCTGCAGAAGAGCTTTTTCAAGCGACTGCTTGAAAGCTCGGCCTGCTATCTGTTCAACAGCGGAAAGGGGTCTGTCGATGACCTCAAAAAAATCGTTCGCGATGAGCTAAAGACAAGCTGACAGAATAAGCTCGAGGCTCACAGAGTCTTGCTCATCGGCCCTTCAGTAAAAAAGAAATCTGTCACGAAGCGCTCTTCTCGATTTCCTGAGCCAAGAGGTGAAGGAGAAGAAGATGAACCTCCTGAATCCTGGGAGTGCTCTTTGAAGGAACATCGAGAAGACAATCGGCCAAAGAGCCAACCTTCCCGCCTCCTTCTCCGGTGAGAGCCACGGTGAGCAATCCCTTCTTTCTGGCGGCTTTTAAAGCTTCGATGACGTTGGGGGAATTTCCGCTGGTGGAAAGGCCGATGGCGACATCTCCTTTATCAGCCAGGGCTTCGATTTGACGGCTGAAAACATACTGGAAAGATGTGTCGTTAGCGATGGAGGTCAGGGCCGATGTGTCTGTGGTCAAGGCTATGGCTCGAAGCGCAGCCCTTTCTTTTAGAAATTTATTGACAAGCTCTGCGGCAAAATGTTGAGCCTCAGCAGCGCTTCCTCCGTTCCCGAATATTAAAATTTTGTGACCTTCCTTTAACCTCTCGCATAAGAGGGCTGCCAGCCTCTTAAAAAGATCGGCTTTTGCTTCAAAAAAATCTTCTGCAATTTTTCTCAACTCCTCGATGGCCTTGCGGTAATCCATTTCCCCTCCTTGCTTCCGACTTAATTGCTTTCCTGTGGGCTTTTGGAATTTTGTGCCCTGCGACCTAAGCCTGTCTCTTCCATCCTAGCACAAAAGAAAAATGATTGATCCGTCTTGAATCCCTGGTACAAGATAAACATGGCCTATAAGATTCTATTGTAAGCTTTCTCTTCTCAGCCCTGCCAAGATCACAGCCCTGACACGATCCCTGAGCAGAGAGATGTTATTGGGTTCAAACCCCTCGACCGAGACTGGCTGATGAAAGACAACTTTGATTTTGCCTTTTTTCGCAAAGAAAGAGCCTTTGGGCATAAGCTCATAAGTCCCGTCTATGGTCACCGGTGCAATAGCCGCCTGGCTGCTCAACGCTAAGAAAAATCCACCTCGTTTGAAGGGTTGAGGCTTCCCATCCCGGCTCCTTGTCCCTTCAGGAAAAATCAAGAAGGAAAATCCCTTCTCCCTCATCATTCTTGCTGCCCGGTCTATACTCTCTTTTCCTCCTTTCAGGGCTTTCCGGTCAACAGGGATAAAGCCAGCCTGCCTCATAGCCTGCCCGATGATTGGGACCTTGAAGACTTCTTTTTTTAAAATAACTCTTATGGACTGAGGAATGAGCATGAAGAGCAGAGGGCCGTCAATCAAGCTCAGGTGGTTAGACATGAAGACATAGGGCGTGTCCCTCTTTATTCTATCCTCTCCGCAAATATCAAGACTCATTCCTAAGACTTTCTTTCCAAGGCGCAGGGCCCACTTGCCAATCGAGATGAGAGGCTGGGAACGCTTCAGCAAATAGCAGAAGAAGATGACCGGAACAAGAAGAAAAGATAAAAAAATATAAATGACCAGGATAATTACGGTTCGCATTTTTTCGAGATTATATCATATCTCTTTTAAGAAAGGGAGGAAGGCAGGAGGAAAAATAAGATCTTAAGCTAGATTATGTCCCTGACCCGCTGACCATTATCCGCGGAGCATGAAGCCAGGAGCCGTTGAGGTTGATCAAGTCGTTCTTGAAGTCCTCCATGGAATTTATTGAATAAAGCCCGGCAGAAAGATTGTTTTCCTGGTAAACAAAGGTTATTGTTCCACCGTCTCTTCTATCACTTCCTAAGGAAACGATCAAAAAGTCATCCTCACCAATTCCCGAAGCTGGGATGCTGTAAGCTGTGGCCACAGCGGAGCCTGTATAGATTCTGTACGCAGTCCCCCATTTATCGTTTATAGGGCATCTTTTAATATAAGTAGGAGAAAGGGCTTTGACGAAATTGCTGTCAGCCAGAAGCGCACCGGATTGATTGCCTGCGTCAGGAGCAGCGCCGGCATCAGTGGAATAATCGGCAACAGCCGTGGCGATGCCAACCATATCTTTCATGGTTTGCTTCTGCTTGGCCTTCTGAATGGACAAAATGGCATTGGGTATAACCAGCGCGGCAAGGATGCCGACCACGGCCACGACGACCAGGAGCTCAATCAGCGTGAAACCTTTAGCCCTCTTTTCCATTTCAGTGGTATATATAATTATTTAAAATTGATTTGTAAAGTCCTTTTTTCTTCTATAAAGTTTCTTGTTAATCTCATTAAAAACATTTGGATATGAAAAAGGGCGATGTATCTTATGATGCATCGCCCTTTTTCTCAGACTTGAATTTGGCTTCTAAGCAGACTCCGATTCAGGATCATGTGCCTGTGGCAGCTGTGCGAGGACAACGAATCCAGGAGCCATCCCACATGACCAAATCCCTGTTGAAATCAGCCATGGTGCTGATGACAAACAGTCCGGCTTCAGGGTTTGTGTCGCTGAATGTGAATCCTTCCTGCTGCTTGTCGCGGGCAAAAGAAGCTACCAGGAAGTCATCGGTGCCAGGGGGATTGATGCCATACTGGTTAGCAGCCATACCGCACCATACACGGAAGCCTGAACCCCACTGGTCGTTGATGGGCAGAACTTTGACATAGAAAGGAGAAAGGCCGGTGTAGAAGGCAGCGCCGGCGCTGTAGGTTCCACTTTGAGTCGGGGCAACACCATTGTCAGTCACATAGTCGGCAATGGCTGTGGAGATGACTGTAATATCTTTCATGGTGCTTTTCTGCTTTGCTTTCTGGATGGCGGTGATGGCGTTGGGAATGAGAAGAGCGGCAAGAATTCCGATGATGGCTACGACGATCAGCAGCTCGATGAGCGTGAAGCCTCTCGCTTTTTTTAACATTTTAGCCTCCTTTTTTGAGCGACTTTTTAAGTCAACCTCAAAATTTTGTCTTTTTTACTTACTAGGCTATATTAACTGCAATTTATATGCCAAATAGAATATTTTTAAGTAACTGATAATTAATAAATTAATTTAATAATTGGCTCACTTTCAGCCTAAAAATAACAATTTCTGGCTTTATGTTGACAATTTTTGGCATTTGACCTTAGCTCCTCTGACCGACGATGTCTTCTTAAGATTTGTCTCTCTAATTAAAAAAAAGGACGAGATGAAAAAGGGCAATGCATCTCTTGATGCATTGCCCTTTTCCTCAGACTTGAATTAGGCTTCTAAGCAGACTCCGATTCAGGATCATGTCCCTGTAGCAGCAGTACGAGGAGCACGAATCCAGGAGCCATCCCACATAACCAAATCCCTGTTGAAATCAGCCATGGTGCTGATGACAAACAGTCCGGCTTCAGGGTTTGTATCGCTGAAGCTAAAACCTTCCTGTGTTTTATCGCGGGCAAAAGAAGCCACCAGAAAGTCATCAGTGCCAGGAGAGGAAATGCCATACTGGTTAGCAGCCGCACCGCACCATACGCGGAAGCCCGAACCCCACTGGTCGTTGATGGGCAGGACTTTGACATAGAAAGGAGAAAGGCCGGTGTAGAAGGCAGCGCCAGCGCTGTAAGTTCCGTTCGAAGTGGGAGCAGCACCGTTGTCAGTCACATAGTCAGCGATAGCTGTGGAAATAACGGTGATGTCTTTCATGGTGCTTTTCTGCTTGGCTTTCTGGATGGCGGTGATGGCGTTGGGAATGAGAAGTGCGGCAAGAATTCCGATGATGGCCACGACGATCAGCAGCTCGATGAGCGTGAAGCCTCTAACTTTTTTTAACATTGAAACCTCCTTTTTTTGAGCGACTCTCTCAAGTCTTTCTCAAATTTTTTTCAAGGTTAAATTTAAATGCAATTAATGTGCCAAATGGAATTTTTTTTAAATTATTGATATTTAATAAGTTAATTTAGAAATCAGCATTATCTCACCTTGAAAATAACAATTTCTGACCTAATCTTGACAAATTTTGTCATTTGACCCCAGCCGCCTTAAACGATTTCTATCAAGAAGACTTCAGGCTATGTTTATCTATAAGGTATCTTAACGTACGGTAGCTGACTCCTAAAAGTGAAGCAGTTTTTCTGAGATTCCCATCCGTGGCCTGTCGTGCCTGTCTGATATAATTCTTTGTAATCTCATCGAGATGGTCCTCGAGCTTAAAGCCAGGCTCAAAGAGGTATCCTGTATCAGGCTTCTTATGGGGTGAAAGGAGCTCTTCAGGAAGGCTCTCTCTGGTGATGACATTCCTCTCCTCGATGGCCACCACCCTTTCGATGACATTCTCCAACTCCCTAACATTTCCTGGCCAGTGATAAGACTCGAAGACGTTCATCACCTCTGGAGCTATTCTTTTGGTCTTTATTCCCATCTTATCGCAATATTTCTTGAGGAAATGGGAAACGAGGAGAGGCAGGTCTTCCTTCTTCTTTCTTAAGGGTGGCATCTCAAAAGAGATGACATTAAGCCTGTAAAAAAGGTCTTCCCGGAACTTGCCCTCATCAATTTTCTTCTTCAAATTCTGGTTGGTGGCGGCAATGATTCTGACATCCACCGGAATCTCCTCTGTTCCGCCCACTCTTCTTATCTTCTTGTCCTGGAGGGTCCTGAGGAGTTTCACCTGGGTCACGGACGATGTCTCTCCGACTTCATCCAAGAACAATGTCCCTCCCTCGGCAACTTCAAACATCCCCTCTTTATCAGCCACGGCATCGGTGAAAGACCCTTTCTTATGCCCGAAAAGCTCGCTCTCCAGAAGATGCTCCGGAAGGGCGCCGCAGTTTATGGAAACAAAAGATTTTTCCCGGCGGGGGCTGAGAGTATGGATGGCTCTGGCTGCCATCTCTTTTCCTGTCCCGCTTTCTCCTGTGATGAGAATAGTCGAGTCTGTGACGGCAATCTTCTCGATCAGGTTGTAGACTTCCATCATTCTCTTGCTCTTTCCCACGATATTCTCAAAACTGTATTTCTCCTTGAGCTCTTTTCTGAGCTCGATATTTTCTTTCTTCAATCTCCTCTTTTCCAACGCCTGGGCGATGATAATCTTCAGCTCTTCCACATCGAAAGGCTTGAGAATATAGTCCAGAGCGCCCGCCTTCATGGCTTCCACCGCTTCTTTGATATTCCCGTAGGCTGTAATCATAAGGACCGGAACGTCCGGCTTTTCCTTTTTGACTTGCCGCAATATCTCCATTCCGCTTAGTTGAGGAAGCTTTATATCAGAAAGGACAAGGTCAAAGCTCTGGCTTTTCAGCAAATCAAGAGCTTTGGGAGCAGAAATAGCCGACTCGACTTTATAACCCTGTTTTCTGAAGACTACGGTGAGAAGGTCAAGAATACTCTTCTCGTCTTCGATAATAAGTATCTTTTCCGTTTTGGCCTCTCGCCTTGATTATTTATTCTCTTGTTTCCAAAGCCCATACCTTTCAAAGGGAAGAGTTATAATAACCTCAGTCCCCTTATTAGGCTCGGAGCTGATATCGATTCTCCCCTTATAGTCATCAACAATACGGCGAACAACGCTCAGTCCAATGCCTTTTCCGTCCCCAAATCCTGAAAAGTACGGCTCGAATATCCTCTGCTTTTCCTCAGCAGTCATGCCCACTCCCGTATCGGCAAACTTCAGCTGGATTTTATCCTTCTTCACTCTCATAAAATCTATAGTCAAAGTTCCACCGCCAGGCATGGCTTTGATGGCATTCTTGATAAGGTTCCAGAAGAGCTGTTTGAACTGATTGATGTTCCCGAAATAATGAACAGTTATTGATTTATAATTCCCCTCGATGTGCACTTTGCCGTCGACTTCCCCGCTTCTCTTGAGGAGGATAAGAGTTTCTCTTAAGATAGCAGAGAGGTCAACAGAGGAAAATGTCTTCTGGACAGGGGAGGCAAGATTCAGGAATTGCTCGATGGATTGAGAAATTCTTTTTGATTCTTCGACGACGATGTTCATCAATTCTCGCTGCTCGCCGTTCAATCCTAATTCATCCTTTAAAACCTGGACCGAACCTGAGATGGCTGCCAAAGGATTCCTTATTTCATGAGCAAGCTGGGCTGAGACTTCTCCGGCCACTGCCAGCCGGTTCCTGATTTCAAGCTCTTTTTGAGCCCGGCGAAGCTCGTTGCGAGCCTTGCGCAGGCTCTCGGTCAGATAATTCATCAAAACGGCAATCAGAAAGAAGACACTCCAGGCGATAAAGATATTGTTGATGACAAGACCGAAGGAGATCTCCATAGTATCAGAGCCAAAATAATGGATGATCCCAAAATACATCAAATCCACAAGAAGGCCAAAAAATATCGCTGAAAGTGCTGCAGTGAGATAGGCCGCGCGCTTGGAAAGAACGAGGCTGGCAGCGATGATATCAAAAATATAGAGGAAATAAAAAGATCCCTGCAAACCTCCAGAAAGATAGACAAGGGCTGTGATCAGGAGAAGGTCAAAGAAAATTTGAACGCAGACTTGAGCCACATAATACCTACCTAACAGATAGAGCATGATATAGATGAAAGAGAGAAGGATGAAAGCGAGAAAAAGAAGGATTAGGTAGTAGAAAGGGTAAAGGGGCAGAAAGATTGATTTACTGAGCTGGATGATGACTGCTGAAACGAGGAGGGAGGTGACAATGATAAAGCGAATCAGAATCAGCCTTAAAATATCTTTTTTTTTTGCGTCTATCCCCTCTGCGTCCTGCCTGTTAGCCATTTACTCCTTCTCTCAATCATTGTCCCTTTTAAATTTGATAAAATATTATCTTTTCTTTTCTCGATTCTTAGAACTGCTGCATTAAGTTGAAGACAGGAAGGTACATGGAAATAACAATGGTTCCGATCAGTCCGCCGACAAAGATGAGAAGAATCGGCTCCAGTATGGAAAGAAGGGAGCCGACCGCAGCCTCGACCTCTTCGTCATAAAAATCTGCGAGCTTGGTCAACATGGCATCCAGGTTTCCTGTGGCTTCTCCCACGCCCACCATCTGAGTTAACATGAAAGGAAAATGGGCTCTTTCCTTCAAGGCATCCATCAGGCTTGCTCCTCCCGCGACCCGACCTCTTGCTTCAAGAATGCGGCTCTCGATAATCACATTGCCGGCTGTCGAGGAAGTGATTTTTAAGCTCTCCAGCATGGGCACGCCTCCACTGAGGAGAGTGCTCAAGGTTCGGGTGATTCGAGACAGGGCGACTTTCTCCAGCAGCTTTCCGAAGAGAGGTATCCTTAGCAATGCGGTATCTTTCGCATTTCTCCCTGTGGGCGTCTGAACAAAATACCTGGAAAGAAAGACAAAGCCAATTATGGCCACGACGACGATCAAGATATATTTCTGGATAAAGATGCTGACAGCCAAGGTTATCCTTGTCAAGAAAGGAAGGTTAGCGCCCAGCTCTAAAAAAATCCCGGAAAAAATCGGCACAACTTTCCACATCATGAAAATCATCACCAGGATTGAAAAAGCGAAGACAGCTATAGGATAAGTCATCGCCTGCTTGACCTGAGACCTCAACTTGAGAATTTTTTCCAGAAACTCTGATAATCGCCTGAGCATGACGTCAAGAGAACCGCTCTGCTCACCTGAAGCCACAAGGTTGCAATAAAGGTCATCAAAGACCTTTGGAAATTTCTTCTTGGCCTGATTCAAAGTGGCGCCGCCTTCAACATCTTTCCTCACGGTCTGAATGACCCTTTTTAAATAGTGGTTCTTGGTCTGCTCGGCAAGCATGTTCAGGCTCTGGATCAAAGGAAGGTCGGCGTCTATCAACACTGAAAGCTGCCGGCTATAAACTGCCAATTCTTTGAGTGAGACTCTCTCTCTCTTGAGAAAAGGAATCTTGAACTTTACAGCTTTCTTGGCGATGGAAGATACGGTGATCTGCTCTCTTCGCAGGGTCCTTGTAAGATCCTCTGGAGACCTGGCCACGCGCTCCCCTCGGACAAGGTCCCCAAATCGATTTCTGCCCTCCCAAACATAAACAGCCATTTTTCTCTCCCTTTTTTATTATTTAGTTTTTTCAGAAGTCATGGCCATGAAGCTTCCCCTTCCCCTTTGAATAATCTCTGTCAGCTCTTCTGGCTTGTAGGAAACTCCCATGGCGGTCTCAAGGCTGATTAATCCTCTGAAATAAAGCCCGGCCAGGGATTGGTTAAATGTCATCATCCCAAATTTTTCCTGCCCCATCTGCATCGAGGAGTATATCTGGTGAATCTTGTTTTCTCTGATAAGATTCCTGATAGCGACGTTAGGGATGAGTATCTCCATAGCCAGAACCCTGCCCCTGCCGTCTGCCTTGGGCAAGAGGGCTTGAGTTATCACCGCTTCCAAGCACATGGAGAGCGTGATTCTCGTCTGGGACTGGAGCTGGGATGGGAAAATATCGACAATCCTTGAAATTGTCTCAGCGGCTGAATTGGTATGGAGAGTGGAAAAGGTGAGATGCCCGGTTTCGGCGACCCTCAGCGTGGATTCTGTGGTTGAAAGGTCCCTCATCTCTCCAACCAAGACAACATCCGGGTCCTCTCTCAAAACAGAGCGAAGGGCGTTGGGATAGGACAGCGTGTCCACATTGAGCTCTCTCTGGTTTATGATTGATTTCTTTGGAACGAAGAAATATTCGATAGGGTCCTCTATGGTCACAACGTGCACGCTTCTGTTCATATTGATGTGGTTGACCATGCAGGCCAGAGTCGTTGATTTTCCGCAGCCAGTCGGCCCGGTAATCAGGATTAATCCTCTGGGCAGGTAGCAGAGCTGGGCGAGCTTGGCCGGAATCCCCAATTGAGCAAAGCTCATGACCTCTGGAGGGAACCTGCGAAAGGCCCCAGCCACGGCTCCTTTCTGCATAAAAACGTTCCCGCGGAACCGTCCTAAGTCTTTGATGCCAAAGGAGAAATCGAGCTCAAGCTTTTCCTCGAATATTTTCTTCTGCTTATCTGTTAAAAGGGTGTAGATGAGCTCTTTTGTCTCAGCCGCTGTCATCGGCGGATAGTCGAGCGAGACAATGACTCCATCGACCCTTATCCTCGGCGGAATATGGCTTGTGATATGGAGGTCGCTGGCATCCCTTTGCACTGTAGTCTTAAGCAATTCCTGCATGTTCAGTTTCATTTGCTCACCTTTTAATCTCTTACAGTCTCTCTTAAAACTTCTTCGATTGAGGTAACTCCCTCTTTGATCTTGATCAAACCGCTTCGCCGCAAGGTAATCATCCCCTCTTCAATGGCTTTTTTCTTCATTTCTCTGGGCTGAGCCCTGCTCAAAATCATGCTCCTTATCTCATCGGTAATCTGCATGACCTCGTAGAGCCCGACTCTTCCCTTATAGCCTGTATCATTGCAAAAGGAGCAGCCCTTAGGCTTAAGAGCTTTGACTTCTTTCGCTTCTTCTGGCGTATATCCTATGTCGACCAAAGCATCAGGAGAGAGCTTGTGCTCTTCGTTGCATTTCTTGCAGAGGCGTCTCACCAGCCTTTGGGCTGCGATTAAAATAAGAGAATCTGCGATCAAAAACGTCTCGACATTCATGTTGATCAGCCTGACAATCGTGCTGGCGGCATCGTTGGTGTGAACCGTTGAGAAAACCAAGTGCCCAGTTAGGGCGGCTTTGATGGCGATGTCTACGGTTTCATAGTCTCGCATCTCTCCGACAAGCATAATATCCGGGTCCTGCCGCAAGAAAGAGCGAAGAGCGGAGGAGAAGGTTAATCCAATTTCTTCTTTGATGTGGACCTGGTTGACTCCCGGGATGTTGAACTCGACCGGGTCTTCTGCCGTCAGAATATTTTTCTCCTGTGAGTTGAGATTGGAAATAGCAGAGTAGAGGGTGTTTGTTTTTCCGCTTCCCGTAGGCCCGGTGACAAGAATGATCCCCCAGGGCCTGACAATTGCCTTCTTGAAGATATCAAGGGACTCAGGCTCAAAGCCCAGTTTTGTCAGGTCTAGCTTCAGCATTTCTTTGTCAAGGATACGAGAAACAACCTTCTCTCCAAAAATCGTCGGCACGCATGAGACACGCATGTCAACTTCTTTGCGGTTGTTCTCTCCAAGCTTCACTCTCACTTTGACTCGACCGTCCTGGGGTAACCTCTTTTCGGCTATATCCATGTTGGAGAGAATCTTAACGCGGGAGGTCACCGGGTTCTTGAATTTCAAGGCAAGGTCCATCATCTCATGAAGAATTCCGTCAATCCGGTATCTTATGCGGAAGGATTTCTCATACGGCTCAAAATGGATATCACTCGCCCCTTTTTTTATGGCATCCATAAACACCGTATTGACAAGAGTGATGATTGGAGCTTCTTCAGTGGAGTGAACCAGCTCTTCGATACTGTACTCTTCACCCTCTTCCTCGATGACGTTTATGGCTGTATCCTCAGAATGTTCAATCTCATCGATAATCTCTTTAACTTTTAAGGCGTCGGTGGTGCCATAGTATTTGTTTATGGCATCTAATATTCCCGACTCAGAGGCAATAACTGGCTGGATACTCAGGTTCGTTCTGAACCTGACATTCTCGATGACATCAAGGTCAGTGGGGTCGACCATGGCCATGGTCAGGAAGGAGCGAATGCGATGAATGGGCATGATCATATGTTTCTTGGCGATATCGACGGGGATAAGCTCAATGACATCAGGGTAGACTTCGAACTGGCCGAGGTCGATGTAAGGATACCCTAGCTGGCGGCTTAGCGCCTGGGCCATTTCTTCTTCCGAGACATAACCCAGACTGATAAGGGCCGTTGAGACAGGAACTTTATTTTTCTTTTCAAACTCCAGAGCATTTTTTAGCTGCTCTGCAGAAATGAGCTTTTCCCTTAAAAGCAGCTCACCAAGATTTGATGCCATTTTTTGTCCTCACCCTGCTCGAATAAAATAATAATTTTGACAATCTTTGTCAACTGCTGCTGACGTTTTTTGCATAAAAAGCTTTTGATGTTCATTTTATAAATGACGAATTCAACACCCTAGTTTTTCTTTATTAAAAAAGCTTTAATCAGCCAAGCAGCGCTAAATTCCCTCATATAGTCTCAAAGAAGTTCCAAACTGTCAATCATCGATAGAGGGGATTGCGAAGGTGAATTTTTAGTTTGTAGCCTCACCTATAGGGGTCAGAACGATAGCCATGGGGGATTGGAGGGCAGACAGACTTATTTTTCAATCAGCAAGGCCAGCCAATAGTCAATTTCCATTCCGCTCATATAAAGGAAAAGCTGGCACGCCTGGAGGGACTCGAACCCCCGACCCGCTGCTTAGAAGGCAGCTGCTCTATCCACCTGAGCTACAGGCGCGCTCTTTTTGCTTTCAAAATTCATTCCAAGGCCAGAATGATATCTCTCAAGCCATGAATTCTAATCGGGGAGATCGGATTTGAACCGACGACCTCCTGCTCCCAAGGCAGGCGCGCTAAACCAGGCTGCGCTACTCCCCGAAAATGACCTATCAAGGAAAATTTTACTCGCCGAGCAGAAAACTCTGAAAATTGACCCTGGATTTTAGTCCCGCTAATCTTAGCAGAAGAGAAAATCGTTGTCAATTTTAGCTCCTTTTCAAAGCCCGCTCGACCTCTTTCCTATCGATCATAATCATCACCGGTCTTCCATG
>CAZJXZ010000012.1:0-23750 GCA_964549955.1 uncultured Eubacteriales bacterium | reverse complement strand
CACAGGCGCTCTGTTCTTGATTGTCGGCATTCTTTACGAGAGAGCCCACACCAGGCAGATTAGAGACTTCGGCGGAGTCAGCAAGCAGATGCCTGTCTTTGCAGCCTTCTTCCTTATCTGTATGCTCTCCTCGGTCGGCCTGCCGGGTTTGAACGGCTTTATCGGCGAGATACTCTGCATCTTCGGAGTTTTTAAAGCTCATAAGATTTTTGCCATTCTCGGAATCTCAACCGTTATCCTGGCTGTCGGCTACCTCCTCTGGATGTTTCAGAGGGTTATGCAGGGCCCGATAAAGAACGAAAAAATCCTTTCCTATGCGGATATGAACAAGAGAGAGATTGGGTATCTTGTGCCCATCGTGGTCATGATGTTCTGGATGGGAATCTATCCTCAGACCTTCTTGAGAAAAATGGATAGCTCTGTCAACCATCTCCTCGACAGCATCAACACCAGAAAAATCGCCTTCACCGAAGCTCGAAAAGAAAAGAACTTGCTGCCAGAAACCGCTCAGGAAAAGGCAAAAGTAAATTATAAACAAAAGGACGAGATATCGAGATGAACAGCTTCCTGGCACTTGGCCCGCTTTTGATTCTGGTCGCAGCCTCTTTGCTGGTTTTAATCCTCGAGGTCTTTCTCAAGAAAGAGAACAAAAGCTACCTGGCTTTTGTCTCTCTCTTCTCTCTCCTCTTCTGCAGCTATGTCTGCATCAGATTCTGGAACAAGGATTATTCTTACTTTGGCGGCAGCCTATTCCTCGATAATCTTTCTCTCTTCTTCACCATAATCCTGATCGTGGCCACTGCCTTTGTCATCCTCATTTCCATAAAATACATCGCGCTCCAGGATGCAAACTACGGCGAGTATTTCGCTCTGCTCCTCATGGCTTTATCAGGTGTGGTCATCATGGTCTCCTCTACCGACCTTCTGGTCATCTTCCTTGGGCTTGAAGTCCTCTCCATCTCCAGCTATGCTCTTGCCGGCCTGAGGAGAAAAGACGAAAAGTCCGGAGAGGCAGCCATAAAATATTTTCTTCTGGGAAGCTTTGCTACAGCCTTTCTCATCTACGGCTTGGCCCTGCTTTATGGCTCTTGCCACTCGACTAAGATTCCGGAAATCACCAATTATTTCAAAACAGAGGCTGATCTGGGCCTGATGGCTCTTATCGGCCTGAGTCTTGTCATCATCGGCTTCGGCTTCAAGATAGCTGTCGTGCCCTTCCATATGTGGACGCCTGACGTCTATCAGGGCGCTCCGACTCCGATCACCGCCTTCTTCTCGGTGGTGACAAAATCAGCCGGCTTTGCCATCCTTTTAAGAATCTTTTTCCCTTATTGGAAGGTTGCTGTTGACTCAAAAGCGATTTTCTGGCTCCTCTGGGTCATCAGCGCTTTGACCATGGTCGTCGGAAACCTTATTGCCCTGCGGCAGACAAACCTGAAAAGAATCCTGGCCTACTCCAGCATCGCCCATGCCGGGTATCTGCTCATCGCCATCCTGGCTCAGGACAACTCCGGCCTGGTCTTCTACCTGACCGTCTATCTCTTCATGAACCTCGGCGCCTTTGCCGCTGTCTGCGCCCTGAGCAGGAGAGGTAAAGAATACCTCGAGCTCGAGGATTATGCCGGAGTCGGGTTCAAGTATCCCTGGGTCGGAGTAACATTCTCCATCTTCCTGATTTCACTGGCAGGGATTCCACCCACAGGAGGATTCCTGGCAAAGTTCTACGTCTTTGCCGCTGGCGTCAGGCAAGGGCTTGTGCCTTTGGTCATCATTGCCGTGCTTGCCAGCCTTGTCTCGGTATTCTATTATTTGCGGATCATTGTCTATATGTACATGAGAGAGCCTTCCCAGGAAATCGAGATCACCCTTGAAAATCCGGCCCTTTTCCTTGTTCTCTTTCTCTGCCTCTATGGAGTGCTTCAACTGGGATTGTTCCCTGGAAATATGCTGGTCATAATTCGAGAGGCTCTAAGCTCTCTTATCCTTTCCTAAATATTTTTTCAATTCCTCTCCTGACAAAAGATTTCTTTTCTCCTTGCGTTTCATCATTGCTTTCTCATAGGAACAACTATTTACAATAGCATCCTAAATTGAAAATTGTTTGACCCCCAATTCTCTGCTGTGATAGATTTATTTTTCAAATGAACCTTGTCGATAAACTTTAAACAAGAATCTGAATAAAGAGAAAAATATATCAAGCAGCATCATCGAGACGAATTAGAATTTCCTGTTTTCACTTGGAGAAAAATTCCAAAAACAGCACGTTCAAGGTGCTTTTGGAATGAATAGGCTCAGGAACGATGGAGACAGCGATATTTTTCTTTTCGCACGTTAACATAAAAAAGAAAGGACTGCGTTTAAGATAAAAAGATTAAAGTTAGCTTTGCTCATTTTTCTAACAGGAGTCATTTTTGCCCAGAACCTTTTTATCCTTGATTTTGAAAGCGAAACCATCGGCTCCTTCCCTGCCGGCTGGACATCAAGAGAAAAAGATGACATGGCCAAGGTTTACCGAATTCAAGCCGAGGAAGGGAATAAATTCCTTCGAGGAGATGCAAAAGGTCTGAGCATCACCATCGCCTTCAGGAAGAAATGGGAACTTGCCGATTATCCCTTGGTTAGCTGGCGCTGGCGCGCTATTTTCCTCCCTACAGGAAGTAACGAGAGAATAAAATCCGGCAATGACGATGTTCTCGGAATGCATGTTATTTTCGGAGGCTGGCCCATTCCAAAAGTTATAAAATACATCTGGAGCGAAACCCTTCCAGCTGGGACTGAGCTCGAATCACCGTTCTCAAGCAAAACAAAAATGGTAGTGCTTCGCAGCGGAAAATCCCAGCTCGGAGAATGGATTTACGAAGAAAGGGACGTGCTTGCCGACTACCAAAGGCTTTTTGGCGATAACATCAAGCCTACGGCCAGAGGAATCGCTATCCTCACCGACTCAGACAATACAAAGAGCGAAGCAGTCGGCGACTACGATGATATCACCATCTCAGTTAAGAAGAATTAGAGCTGCCAAATTTTGGATTTTGATTGAGGGGGAAGATAGAAACGGCTGGAGCGGAACATAAGCCGAATTCTGTCTCCGCCGGTGAAGCGGTGGCGGTTATTTGTCTGACTCCTTGATTGCTCAAGGAGATGAGCGACCTACCCGCCCACGGGACGGGCCATCCCAACCTGGGCATCTTTGGCCTTGCTCCGGATGGGGTTTACCGTGCTCCTGATGTCACCACCAGGACGGTGAGCTCTTACCTCACCTTTTCACCCTTACCCTGAGAGAAGGCTCTCGCAGGGCGGTGTCTTTTCTGTGGCACTTTCCTCCGGTCGCCCGGAGTCGCTGTTAGCGACCATCCTGCCCTGTGGAGTTCGGACTTTCCTCCCCTTCACCTCTTTTAAGAAGCGAAGGGGCAACCGCCTCGTCCACTCCAGCCGTTATTTTTATGCCATAGTGTTCGAGTTTCTTATAAAGATTGCTGCGCGGCGTGTCAATCTCTCTTGCTGTCTGAGAAATGTTCCAGTTATTCTCCTTGAGCTTGGCCAGGATGAAGTCTCTTTCTGCTATCTCCCTGAACTCCTTCAGTGTTCGGATTTTCTTGGCATCAGGAAGAGCAAAATACGCTTCGCCTCCAATGTAATCCGGCAAATCTTTTGCCTTTATTATATCCCCTTCAGTCATGACAATCAATCTCTCGACCATGTTCTTCAGCTCGCGAACATTCCCCTTCCAGGGATATCTCATCATGGCTTGAAGGGCGTCATCCGAAAATCTTTTGACTTTAAAATTATTCTCGTCGGCAAAATTCTTGCAGAAGTACTCAACGAGGAGTGGAATATCTTCCTTCTTATCCCTCAACGGAGGAGAATAGAGAGGAATGACATTCAGGCGGAAAAAGAGGTCTTCCCTGAATCTGCCAGCCTCTTTTTCTTCCTTCAAATTCTTGTTAGTGGCGGCTATGACCCTGACGTCAACCTTGTTGATCTTGCTCGAGCCAACCCTCTGCACCTCCCCTTCCTCGAGCACCCTCAGCACCTTGGATTGAGTCTTGAGGCTCATATCAGCAATCTCATCCAGAAAAATCGTGCCCCTTTCTGCCAGCTCAAATTTACCCAGCTTTCTTTCAGTCGCTCCAGTGAAAGCCCCTTTCTCGTGTCCAAAAAGCTCGCTTTCAATCAGCTCTTCAGGGATGGCCGCGCAGTTCACCTGGACAAACCTTTCCCTTGTCCTCAAGCTGTGGTCATGAATGGCTCGGGCGATGAGCTCTTTTCCTGTGCCGCTTTCGCCGTAGATGAGAACCGTAGCGTTTGTTGGAGCGGTTTTTAATATCTCTCTCCAGAGCTTTTTCATCGAGGGATGATTTCCGATCAGCTCATACCTCTTCTCGGCTCTCCTTTTCAGGTCCAGACATTCTCTCCTCAGCTTATTCTGATTCAGAGCATTGCGGATGCTGAGCAAGACCCTGTCCCTTTGAAGAGGTTTTTCCAGGAAATCAAAAGCTCCAAGCCTTGTCGCTTCCACCGCATTCTTGATCGTTCCATGGCCAGAGATCATGACCACCTCGGGGGAATAGGGCTTTTTCTTCATCTCTGCCAGGACTTCGAGCCCATCCCTCCCGGGAAGCTTTATATCCAGAAGGACTAAATCCAGGCCAACTGTTTCCTCCAGGACATCAAGAGCTTCTTCACCATCCTCTGCCTCAAGGAAGCTGTAACCCTCATACTCCAGAATCATCTTCAGGGATTTCCTGATGTTTTCCTCATCATCAACAACCAGGATTTTGGCCAGTGGGCGTTCTTTCATTTTTTCTTTCCTTTTTTCCGAATTTTTTTATTAATTCTATCATAAAAGAGGCGACTGTTCTATTTCTTCAAAAAAGGCTCAGGCAGGGTGGTTCGAAAGCACGAAGCATTTCGCCAAGGAAAAAAATATAATTATGTCTTCAAGAAAAAGCTTTTTTTATCCCTGGCAATTATTGTAAAATGAGCAAAAATGTGGAAGCCTCTGCTTCTTCTCTTGATCATGATCTTGATCGGCACAGTCGGTTACCATCTTATTGAAGGATGGCCATTCCTCGACTGTCTCTACATGACAGTCATCACTATTTTTACCGTCGGTTTTAAGGAAGTCAAAGAACTCTCCTCTCTAGGCCAGGTCTTCACCATCTTTGTCATTTTCGGCGGTGCGGGTACGGCTGTCTTCTCTTTCACCAAAATAGCCGAAATGGTCTATGAGGGAGGAATCAATAAATTCTTGCGGAGAAGAAAGATGGAAAGAAAGCTACAAAGCCTTAAGGACCATTACATCATCTGCGGCCACGGACGTATGGGAAGCACGGTCAGAGAGAGGCTCCAAGAAGAAAATCTGCCCTTTGTTGTCATCGATAACAACGAAAAAAAGTTAACTGACCTGATGGAAACCAGAGAATGCCTATTCATCAAAGGCGATGCCACCGACGAAGGAATTCTCATCCAGGCTGGGCTCAAAAAAGCCAAAGCCCTGGCCGCCCTTCTTTCTTCTGACGCTGACAATCTTTATCTGGTCTTGACAGCCAGGTTGATCAGTCCTTCAGTCTTCATCCTGGCCAAAGCCATGGATGAGGAGGCTGAGAAAAAAATTCTCCAGATTGGAGCGAACAAGGTCGTCAGCCCTTACAAGCTGAGCGGGCTGAAAATTGCCCAGGCATTGATTCGTCCGACGCTGGTCGACTTCATGGACCTTATCATCAGACGGAAAGAGCTGTCCTTGTATATGGAAGAGTTTGTGCTCGAAAAAAAATCGAAGATTGCCAACCGCAGCCTGAGAGAATGTGATATTCGCAAAACAGCCAATGTCATCGTCGTCGCCGTGAAAAAGCCGGGTGAAGACATCGTCTTCAATCCCTCTCCTGAGATCAAAATGGAGACAGGCGACACTCTCCTCGTTCTTGGTGACGAGGAAGCAATCACCAAATTCGAAAGGGTCTATCTCAGTTCGCGACCCTGAAAAATTTTAAATTGATTCATCCCTTCTTTTTTTTAATAATATAATTGTGGCTTGGCTTAAGACCTGTAAAAATCTCAAACTTCCTGCCCTTTCTTTCCTAAGCTGCCTTCTCTTCCTGAATCCCCTTAATCCTCAGGAAAAGGAACAAAGCAAATACTTCGAGCTTGAAAATGGACTCAAGGTCTTTCTCTACGAAAGGCACACCCTGCCTCTGCTCAATCTCACTTTTGCCGTGAATTTTGGCATAAAGGATGAGTCTGATGAAACGAACGGCCTTGTTCATCTTCTGGAGCACTATATCCTCTTCAGGGGGACTGAAGCCAGAACCGGCACAGTGGTCGGGCAAGACATCCGCCGCCATGGAGCTTACTTCAACGCTCATACAGGTTTTGACCTTTCTCTCTTCGAGATATCCCTTCCTTCTGAATATGCAGATTTTGCCTTGAGGAACCAGAAGGAAATCCTCTTTAACTTGAAACTCAGCCAGGAAAAGCTCGATGAAGAAAAAAAGGTTATTCTCGAGGAATTAAGCCAGATTGAAGATGACCCCTTGAAGTATGCAACCTCCCTTCTCTACCAGAGCCTTTTCAAGGACCATCCTTACCAAAGGCCAGCAGAAGGAAAAAAAGAAATCATAGAAGCGTTGACAGTTGAGCAGGCTGAAAAATTTTATCGGAAGTTTTTTGTTCCTTCAAACTGTGCGCTGGCAGCAGTCGGCGACTTCAGCTTGGAAGAGATGGAAAAAAAAGTCAGAGAAATCTTCGGCAATTTGAAAGGCGAGAAAATTTCTCCGCCGAATTACGAAAAAGTCCCCTCGCTGAAGAAGGGTATGGAAATCGAGGAGGAGATGGATGTCAATATCGCCTACCTGCTCATCGGGTTCATAGCCCCTGACTACAATCATCCTGACCAATACAGCTTGGATGTCCTGACAGATGTTCTCGGCCGCGGAGTAAATCCGATGCTGAATATGCCTCTGCGAGGAAGAACAAATCTGGTTCATAACTTTTACATGAATTACGGAGCCTTTAAATATGGAGGAGCGGCTATCATCGACATCACCCTTGACCCGAAAAACATAAGCATGGCCAAGAGAATGCTCTTTGACTTTCTAAAAGAAACGGGGAGGAGGGAATACGCCAAGACGGACTATTTTGGCGAAGAGCAATTCTATGCCTTTGACCACCTGGAAAGCGCAAAAAATCAAATAAAATTCAGATTCCATCAAGCCTTTGAGAAAGGCCTCAGCCTGGCGACTTCATTTGCCATGGATATACTCCTCAATGATAGGCGGGAGCGCAGGAACTATCTCGAGAGCATCTCCAAAGTCAGCTCGACCGATTTGAGGAAATCAGCTCGCACCTATCTGAGCAAGGACCGTTGTATCGTCATCTCCATCTTGCCCAGAAAGAAAAAGTAACCGGAAATTCAGATGCTCAAATCAAGAAGATTTTTTTCAAAATTTTGGGGATCACTTGTGCTCCTCGCTTTTTTTTCTCTCTTCCTCAGCGAGAAAGCGCTTGGCTGGAAAAACGAACCCGAGAAAAAAATGCTAGAAAACGGTCTCACTCTAATCTACCAGCAGGACAAATCCTCGCCTCTGACCGTCCTCCAAATCGTCATCAAGGGAGGGAAAGGAGCAGAGCCTTTAGAGAAGAGCGGGCTCGCCTATCTCACCACTCGCATGGCTTTGGAGATTCCAGATGAGGGAGCAGTCCAAAATTTAATGAGTCAATCCTCTATTGTTTATATGATGGGCAGAGGAGATTACTCACAGGTCAACATCAACTGCTTGTCCGAGAACCTGGAGAGCACTTTAAAAATTGTCTCTGAAATCATGTTGAAGCCTCTCCTTTCAGGAATAAGGATCGACAGAAATAAAGAGAGGATGCGTGACCAGAGAAAGGAAGAGGAAGATGATCTTTTCAAGGTGGGACATAATGCACTCGTAGAAAAGCTGTTCGCTGGGTCAAGCTATGGGGATTCTGTTCTGGGCAATGAAGAATCCCTGAAGTCCATAAAGAAGAAAGATATCGAGGACTTTCATCAGAGCTTTTTCAAAGCAGGGAACATGGTTGCCGTGGTCCTGTCTGACCTTGAAAAAGAGCCGATCTTTGAGATTCTAAACAAGTATCTAGGGAAATTTCCACCAGGAAAGGCGCCGGAATCAAAGCCAAGTTCTCTATCCATGTCGGAGGAGAAAAAAATCAATCTCGGAAAAGACACAAAACAATTCATGATCTGTCTTGCTTTTCCCTTGCCCAAAGTTTCCACGAAAAATCTCGCCCTTGCTCTTATGCTCGAAACCCTTCTGGGAAAGGGAGTTGATTCAAAGCTCTGGCCGCTGAGGATTAAAGAGAAGCTTGCCTACAACGTCAATTGCAACGCCACTCAGATGAAGGATGGAGGAATCCTTGAGGCTTACCTGGAGACTGGCAAGGAAAAAAAAGAGACTGCCTTTGAAGCGCTGAAGAAGACTGTCTTCGACCTCTTCGAAAAAGGGATGACAGAAGAGGAGCTGAGTGTGACAAAGGCCAACCTTAGATCCTCATTCCTTAGGAACAATGAAACAAAAGAGGCAAGGGTGAGCACCCTGTCCTACTTCGAGGCTCTGGGACTCGGCCTGGAATTTTTTAACGCCTTTTTCACAGAAATAGATGCTGTAAGCCTCGAGGAAATCAACGCCTATATCAAAGATATCCTCAATCCAGAGAAAAGAGTTGAAGTCATCGTCGGACCAAAAGACGAGACTCAAAAGATAAACCTTACGCAAAATTAAGTTTTAAACCTTCGCTTTCCATGCCTTATTGCTCGTTGACTTCGATTCTTTTCTCATGATATAAAAAATTAAAACTTGCTTTTAAAATGCCTTTGGAGGAGAGGGATAAGATGATTGAAAGGATTCATGAGCATATTATTAGAGAGCTTCAGCAAAATACTCGCACCGATATAATTTTTGCCTTGACGGCGATTGTCCTTAATCTGATGACTCTTGCTATTAACTCTTCAATCGCCAAAGCCTCGCGTGAGCAAATCAATTTCTTTGTGGCTATGTTCGTCTTTGTTATTCTTACGGTGGTGATCAATCTTGTTTTCATCAGCGGGATGATCAAAGGAAAGCAAACAAGAAACAAGCTCCTGAATGGATTACTAAGGATGTACAAAGACAAAGGCGTGGAAGGGTACTATGACCCAACTATTTTGTCCAGCTATAATTCTCGATATTATCTTTTCATCTTGGGCATTGTCTTCTTGGGGCTGGTAGCTATTGTTGTGCCCTTTGTGATTAGATAAGTGTTCCGGCGATACTTAAAAAATTTGTCCTGAGTTCTTTCCATTATTTTACTTATTTTTCTTGGGAGTCACAGAAAGAATTTTTTTGATGAGGTTTTTGTCCTGGGGGAGCTGGCCGACTTTAGGAAGCCTGGAAACGAGTAAAGCCCAGTTGGAATCGATGGCGAACGCTTTTTTAAAGAGAGGCAAACTCTGCTTGACTTTTCCTGACGCGGCCATTGTCACTGCCGGCCAGAAAATCATTTCCACATTCTCGGGATACATCTCCATAGCCGTTGTGTAGGACTTCATGGCTTCCTCGACCTTGTTCTCTGTCAGAAGCTCATCTCCCCTGTTCATATAATTGTAGGCTTTATTGAGTGTGACTAGCCTTTTCAGCTCTCCGACCGGGTCTGGATAGTCTTCGACTCTTAAATCATAGATTCTATCCTTCCACCAGACTCCTGAGCTCTTTCCCCTGACAACGATGACTGCTGCTGACTGCTTTCCTCTAATATCGCCTCCTTCTCTTTCTGCAGCTTCCAGAGCAGCGATTAGCCTGTCGACTAGTTCTCCCTCTGCGCTTTGATAAGCTTGAGCCATGGCCTTCCAGACTGTGTTTTTGAGCATGAGGTTAGCTTGGCAGGAAAATCCGTCTCCTAGAGAGTGCCCGGCTTCAGGAATACATTTTTTCCCGGTATGGACAGCAACCCTTCCTTGAGCATCGACCATAGCCACCTGACGGACTGACTCACTCTTATCTGCCTTGAGAAGCGCAGAAAGAGCCTCTTCGGCGCTCTTGCCGGCCCTCATCAGCTCCAAGCCAAGCGGCCCGTATGAAACCTCGACAAAGGATTGAGTGGCAATTGCCCCGACACCCGACTCCACCCAAGGAACGATTGATCCGACAGAAAACCAGTGCGATTGGACGGCTACGCCCAATTCGCCTGTCTTCTTGTCAAAAGCAACGATGGAGTAAGTGTGGGCCGGCCTGGAGCTCTCTCCTGCTAGGGCAAAGGATATGGCCAAAAGAATCATTCCGATGAAAATCTTGTATCTTTTCATTTGCAATCTCCTCTGTTAAAAATTAATTCTCACAAAGTAGGGAAAGAACATTTTATTTTTTAAAATTCACTGCCCGGCGTTACGAATGTTGCCGTATCGAACAACGTCCAGGGATGAGATCTCATATCCTTCAAAAACTTTTCCTGCCATCGGTATTCGGGATGTTTTTCGAAGAATTTGGAGGCGATAAAATCTTGCCCGCAGGGATGGCCCATTCTTGCCCAGAACTTCAGGCTTTTAGCCAGCTTGGCTGTTGTGACTTTGCCCTGGACAGCGCCTCCTGGAAAATAGGGCGTCCAGATGAATTCCGGCAATCCTCTGGGGTCATCCTCGACATGTCCGCAGAGGACATTGCTGTTGGAAGCAACTGCTCCGGAACTTATATCCACATGGTCTCCTTCAAACAATTTGCCTTTCTCTGCGTTTATCTTTCCCTTGTTCTCTTCCATGAGCTGCTCCCAGCGCGCTTTCCTAATTAGAACTGACAAGCTTGAATCCTTGGGATTAAACGTTGTCTCTTCGGCGATGAGCTTTTCATCGCTGGGGAAATTGGAGCCAATAAAATAGCCGTCCTTTGTGCGCCAGACTCGCTTGTTTTTCAGCCCGAGCTCGAGCCTTGCGATTTCGTTCGTCTTCAAGTCACCGACGAGCCAGTCGTTGGCATAAGCGCCGTTGTTATCGGCGCACATGATGCTGATAAAGGCATCGACCGAATCGGCATACTGAGCTGCCTTCCTGGCCCTCATGAACTCAGGAGTTCCATCCTCTTTAAATCCTTTGAACTGGGAGATGGTCGTCTCAGTATAGACAATTCCCGCACCGTTGAGGACAAAATCATCGCCGCTGTGGATATAGCCGGGGAAGGAATCCATCAATATTCGAAATCCTTTTTTGGGCACGATGTCGGCAATGATGTTCCATCTCTCGCCGACGATATAATCAACCCAGGCATTGTGTCCGATGACAATCTGACCGTCTTCGGTGTAGCTGCCAGTGGCGATAAAAGCGCTGCAGAAGCTTGGAGCCTTGTTGTTTCCTGCTCCTTGTTTCGCCTTCTCCTCCAGATAAGGGAAATAATACATGGCGAGCTCGATCCAGCCGTTTAAAGCTGTGATGTCAAATTTATCATATTTTTTTTCTGGAAAACGGGCACTCAGCCCCGCGGCAATTCCCTCGATCTCTTCCTGGTACTCATTCTCGATTTTTGGCCAGAAAATATTCTCAGCTGCCTCCCGGTAAAACTTCCAGGCGTGGTTCGTCGCTCTCTCCAGGTAAAAAGCGAACATCTGGAGGGCATCATCGATCTCTGGAGCAAGATGAAAGCCCTGCTGAAATCCGATTTCGCCCGGCGTGCCTTCGAGATGGACATAAATCCAGCCATTTTTATCTTCGCGAAATGATTTCTTTAGTTGAGGAGCTTCGTTTTCGAGACTCTCGAGCTCGCGAACCTTGATGTTTCGAAACCAGACAGCATCTGTATGGTCCTGAAGGACAATGTGCCCCTTTCTCTTTGCTGCGAATTCCGGAATATCCTTGAACTTGCTCTGGGCGATGAGCTGAGCCATACGAGGTGTATTCAAATCATACTCCAGGACTTTGACGCCATTGAGCCAGTGCTCGCCGTGATTGCCGCGGAAGAGAATCCGCGCCTGGTTAAATTCTCCTACAGGCTTGAGCTTCTTTCCCTGAGGAGCGATCAAATCATAAAGCGCTGCAGCGGTTCTGTTGTCGCCTTTCTTTGCGTCCGGATGTCTTTCATCATCAAGAATCTGGTATTCAAATCCAAGAGCCGCGTTCTTTGGTGGGTAGGAGACAGACATCTCTTCCGAGACATTGTACTTGATGCCGCTGTTTCCTCCAGAGCTGATTTTCCATTCGAGCGAAAGTTCGAAATCCATGAACGATTCGACGGTCATGATGTCTCCGCCTTCAAGGGGCTGTCCATCTTTTTGCAGAGGCGCATCCTTGCTCGGCACTTTTTTTATCGCCCCTTGCTCGATCACCCAGTGGCCTTCTGGGATTTCCTCCCGGCCAAGGCCGCGCCAGCCTTTGAATGTCTTCCCGTCAAAGAGAAGCTTCCAGCCAGAAGCCTGCTCTTCTTTGGTCAAGGTGTTGAGCTGTGTCTGCGAAGCAGATGAGAGTCTGCTTTTTTCATCTTGGGTGCAAGCAAGAAAGAGAATCCCAAGAATAGCTGCAACCGTAAAGGCAGATATAATTATTTTTTTTGGCATAGCTTGAATCTCCTTTTTAAGTATGATGTCAAACCTTCCCCAAATTATCAATAAAAAAAAGGGGACTGTCCCTTTTCTGATTGAATAAATGTTTGGTCTTGGTATATATAGAAAGTAAAAAATGCGTTCAAAAAAGGAGATTGATGAGGTGAAGAGGATAACAAGACGAGAATTTATAGGGGAATCGACAAAGGCGGCTGCGGCCGCGACGGCTCTGGTTGCCGGCTTAGGGCCTCTTGTTGAAAAAAAGGCTCCTATCCAGAAAAGAGTTAGCCCTAACGACAAGATTCATGTGGCCTTGATTGGCTGCGGCGGAATGGGAAAAACCAACCTGAGCGATTTCCTGCGTATCAAGGAAGTCGAGTGCCTGGCCATCGCCGATGTCGATGATCAGCACTTGGATGAGGGTTTAAAGATTGTCCAGGAAACTCGCAGCAAGAAGGCTGAAGGCTACAAAGATTTCCGCAAGATCATCGAGCGAAAAGACATCCAGGCTATCATTGTCTCCACGCCTGACCACTGGCATGCCCTGCCGACAATCTATGCCTGCCAGGCAGGCAAGGACGTCTATGTCGAAAAGCCTCTGGCAACGACGATCGAGGAAGGCCGGGCGATGGTCCATGCCGCGCGCAAATACAACCGTATCGTTCAGGTTGGAACACAGCAGCGGAGCGCCAAGCACTTCTCCGACGCCGTAGATTTCGTCCAATCAGGAAGGCTGGGCAAGATCCGCATGGTGCGCGCCTGGGCTTATCTCGATTGGAAGGGCAACATAGGAAATCCTGCTGATGAGCCTCCTCCCCCTTATGTCGATTATGATCTATGGCTCGGTCCTGCTCCTCTACGGCCCTTCAACCCTTGCCGCTTCCATCATAATTTCCGCTGGTTCTGGGACTATTCCGGCGGCCTGATGACAGACTGGGGCGCGCACATGGTTGATGTAGCCATGTGGGCGATGAAAGAGGACCCGCTTGGCGCCATGGCTATCGGCGGAAAATATGGTTTTCCGGATGACATCCGAGAAACTCCAGACACGCAGCAATCTGTTGTCGAATTTCCAAGCTTCTCCCTTGCTTGGGAGCACATGATCGGCTGCGGAGTCGGGCCCTGGCAGCGGGAGCATGGCGTGGAATTCCATGGCGAGAATGGAATACTTGTCGTGGACAGGAGTGGATGGGAAGTCAACCCGGAAACAGATAAGTTCAAGCAGCCTGAGCGTGTCTTTCGGATGATGCCTACACCAAGGCAGGAAGGCTCGAGCGATTTTCATTTCAGCCATGTCCGCAATTTCATCGACTGCCTAAAGACAAGACAGGCTCCCAAGGCAGAGGTTGAAATCGGGCATAAGTCTGTCATCGCCTGCCATCTGGGAAATATCGCTGTCCGCCTCCGCCGCTACATCCGCTGGGACGCAGCAAAAGAGCAGGTCGTCGGAGACCCTGAAGCTCAGGCTCTTGTCAGCCGAGAATACCGCAAGCCTTGGGTTCTTCCCAAAGAATAAGCTTTTTTAAGCGAGGATTGGCATGAGCAGGACAACGCGACGCGATTTTATTAAATTGACTGGCCTGGCCGCAGCCGCATCTCTGCGGCCCTTTGTCAAATCTCGGGCAAATTATGGGCAAGAAAAAGTCATTCAGGAAAAAAAGACATTGAACCTCGGCCTGGCTTCTTACAGCTTCCGTCAATTCAGCCTTGAAGAGACGCTGGCCATGACAAATAGATTAGGGCTGAGGAGGATTGCTCTTAAAAGCATCCATCTTCCCCTGGAAAGCAGCGAGGCGGAGATAAAGGCTGCAGCAGAAAAAGTCAGGCAGCGAGGACTTGACCTCTACGGCTGCGGGGTGGTTTACATGCAGAATGAAAAAGAGGTCGAACAGGCTTTCAGCTATGCGCGAACTGCAGGCATGAAGGTTATCATCGGTGTCCCAAACCATGAGCTTCTGGACTTTGTCAATAAAAAAGTCCAGGAGTTCGACATCAAGCTGGCCATCCATAACCACGGGCCTGGCGACAAGCTCTATCCGACTCCAGAGAGTGTCTACGAAAAGGTCAAGGATTTTGACCATCGCCTTGGCCTCTGCCTCGACGTTGGACACACCCAGCTTGCAGGCTTCGACCCCTCTGAATCCGCCAGAAAATTCGCTCGGCGCCTGTTCGACATCCACATCAAAGACGTCACAGCCTCATCCCAAGAGGGAACTTCGATTGAGGTCGGGCGGGGTGTGGTCGATATCCCGAAGTTTCTGCAGACTCTGCTCAAATTGAGCTACTCAGGGACTGTTGCCTTAGAGTACGAGAAGGATGAAAAAGACCCCCTCCCCGGAGCTTCAGAATCCATCGGCTATATCAGAGGTGTTCTGGCCGTGCTTTGAGGTGCAAAGATGATCGTTGAGAGCCTGGCCTATGCCAGAGCAGGGCTGTTGGGCAATCCTTCGGATAAATATTTCGGCAAGGCCATCTCCATCTCCATCAAGAATTTCAGCGCTCGCGCCTCGCTCCGCCAAACGCCAGAGCTTCAAATTGAAGCTCAAAGCCAAGACCGAAACATTTATAGGAATATCCATGAGCTTGCCCAAAGCATCGACCTCTTTGGATATTACGGCGGAGAGCGGCTGGTCAAAGCTGCCATAAAAAAATTCAATGAATACTGCCTGAGCCAAAAAATTCTGTTAGAAGAAAAGAATTTCACAGTCGGCTACGATTCCGACATCCCCCGCCAGGTGGGTTTGGGCGGCTCGAGCGCAATTGTCACGGCAACGCTGAAAGGCCTGATTGAATTTTACGGCGTTTCGATTCCCAAAGAAATTCTTCCAAACCTCATCCTCGAGGCAGAGCTCGGAGAGCTGGGAATCGGCGCTGGATTCCAAGACAGAGTCATCCAGGTTTATGAAGGCTGCGTCTACATGAACCTGGACGCCAGGCTGATTAAGGAGAAAGGATACGGTATCTACGAGCGCCTGGACCCAAAACTTCTTCCCGACCTTTATCTCGCTTACAAGCCGACGCTGGCCAAGGTCTCGGGCAAAGTCTTGAATGAGATTGATGAGGGATTCGAAAAGCGAGACCCTTCTGTGATCAAGATATTGAATCAAATCGCAGAGCTGGCTGAAGAGGGGAAGAGGGCAATGCTCGAAGGAGATAAAGAGCGGTTGTTCGATTTGATGAACGAGAATTTTGACCTGCGGCAAAAGATCATGACCATCGGCGAGGGGAACCTGCAAATGATTCGCACCGCACGAGGCTGCGGGGCCTCGGCAAAATTTGCTGGCTCAGGAGGCTCGATCATCGGCATCTATAAAGGCGAAGAAATGTACGGTCTTCTCCTCCGCGAGCTGGGAAAGCTTCAGGCAAAAGTGATCAAACCCATCATTCAATGATATAAGGGCAATAATGATATTTTGCGCTATCAAAATGGACGAATTCATAACAAGAATAAAGTTGCTGGCGCTCATCGCACTCATTTCTTCTTGTATTGGCATAGGCTGTAAAGCAGAGAAAAAAATTAGAGTCATTAAGCTCGGCCATGGCCTTGCGCCTACCCATCCGGTTCATCTGGCGATGAAATTTCTGGCTGAACATGTTTACCAGAGGTCAAACCAGAGATTGAGAATCGATATCTATCCCAGCGAGCAACTGGGCTCAGAAAGGGAATGCCTGGAGCTTCTCCAGGTCGGAAGCCTGGGAATGGCAAAAGTCTCCTGCAGCGTCCTGGAAGGCTTTGTGCCGGCGATGAGCATCTTGAGCTTGCCCTATCTTTTCAGGGATGAAGAGCATCGAACCAAAGTCCTGGAGGGAGAGGTCGGAAAAAAGCTGCTTCGGGAGGGGGAGAAGTTTTGGCTTCGGGGACTTTGCTTCTATGATGCAGGAATGCGGAGCTTCTATACAAAAGCGAAGCCGATACTTGTCCCGGATGACCTTATCGGGCTTAAAATCAGGACTCAGGAAAGCACGACCTCGATGAGGATGGTTCAGGCTCTGGGAGGCTCGCCGACACCGATTGCCTGGGGCGAACTCTACTCTGCCCTTCAACAGGGAGTGGTTGACGGCGCGGAAAACAATCCTCCGAGCTATTATCTCTCCAAGCACTATGAGGTCTGCAAATTTTATTCCCTTGATGAGCATACAGCTGTTCCGGATGTCCTGCTGATCAGCACCAGAGCCTGGAGCAGCCTCTCGCCTGAATTTCAAAATCTCATCCAGCAAGCTGCGGATGAGTCTGCTCAATACGAAAAGCAGCTGTGGATGAAGGCAACCCAAGAGGCTTTAAAGCAAGTCCAGAAATTTGGGGCAAAAATTTTCTACCCTGATAAAAGACTCTTCGCTGATAAGGTTAGGCCTCTTTATGAAAACTACAAAGCAAAGCCAGAGCTCTTCGAGCTAATCCAAAAGGTCGAAGAATTGCACTGATGTTCAAAAAAGCAAAAGATGCAGTCGATAGAATCCTGGAGTCGCTCCTCGCTGTTTTTATGTCTGCCAGTGTCTTTAATGTTTCCTGGCAGGTTTTCACCCGCTTTGCCCTCCGCCATCCCAGCTCCTGGACAGAGGAGGCTGCCCGCTTTCTGCTCATCTGGACTGGACTGCTCGGGGCAAGCTATGCTGCGGGCAAAAAAATGCATCTTCCGCTCGACTTTCTTCTGCTCAAGCTAAAAGGCAGGGCAAGAAAACTGGCAGAGCTGAGCATCCAGGCTTTTATTTTTGTCTTTGCTCTGCTGGTCATGGTCCTCGGTGGCATTCGGCTGGTAGCAATGACCTTCATCCTGAGTCAAGTCTCTGCTGCCCTCAAAATAAAGCTGGGCTATGTCTATCTGGCTCTCCCTTTGAGCGGCTTTCTCATCATGTTCTACTCGTTTGTCTTCTTCGTGGAAAAAGCAAAGGAAAGAGAAAGCCTTGGGAATTTTGATCCGCTAAAATCAAAAAGTTTCAGGGCTCAAGAATAATATGGAACCTCTGCCTGTGCTCATTCTCATTGTCTGCTTTGTCCTGCTGTTAGGCCTCGGTGTTCCCGTTTCTTTTAGCCTTGGCCTTTCGACTGTGGCCGCGATGCTGACCGGCATAAAAGCCATTGCAGCCTTGACCACAGTCGCTCAGCGCATGGCCACCAGCCTGGACAGCTTTGCCCTTTTGGCCATTCCCTTCTTCATCCTTTCCGGACAACTGATGAATAGAGGAGGAAGTGCCAGACGGCTCATTGCTTTTGCCAAAGTCCTGGTCGGGATGTTTCCCGGCGCTCTGGCCTTTGTCAACATCATGGCGGCCATGCTCTTCGGCGCCATCTCTGGGTCGGCCGTGGCCTCAGCGGCTGCCATCGGCGGGTTCATGACTCCGATGATGAAGAAGGAAGGATATGACCTGAATTTCAGCACTGCCGTCAACATGACCTCGGCCGTGACCGGGCTCATCATCCCGCCCAGCAACGTTTTGATCATCTATTCTGTGGCCAGCGGTGGCGTCTCTATCGCTGCCCTTTTTATCGCCGGCTATCTTCCTGGAATCCTTCTTGGAATCTCGTTGATGGTCGCGGCCGGAATGATATCCTACTTGAAGGGATATCCTGTTGCGCAAAAAGTAAGCTTAAAGGAAGCGACTTTTCTCTTGCTCGACTCTCTTCCCAGCCTCTTTTTGATCGTTCTGGTCATAGGCGGGATAGTCGCCGGCTACTTCACAGCCACAGAGGCTTCGGCTGTGGCCGTGCTCTACACCTTCATTCTTTCTGTTATCATCTACAAGGAAGTCAAATGGAAGGAACTTCCCAAGATTCTGATCGAGACTTCAGCGACGACGGCTGTGGTCATGCTCCTCGTCGGCGCTTCGATGGGCATGTCCTGGATAATCTCTTACGAGAACATACCTCAAAATGTCAGCGCCTCGCTCCTTGCCCTTTCTGGAAGCCGATTCGTCATCCTGATGATCATCAACTTCTTGCTCTTGATCGTCGGCACTTTTATGGACATCACCCCAGCAGTCCTGATCTTCACTCCAATCTTCCTGCCTGTTGTCTTGCACTTGGGGATCAACCCGATACACTTCGGCATCATCATCGTCATGAACCTCTGTATCGGTCTCTGCACGCCGCCTGTGGGCAGCGTCCTGTTCATCAGCTGCGGCATAGCCGGCACGACGATTTCCAGAGTCTTCAAGCCCCTCTTGCCCTTTTTCCTTGCCATGCTTTTCACGCTTCTTCTGGTTACCTATTTCCCTGAAATCAGCCTCTTCTTGCCAAAAATATTCGGGTATTGAATGAAAAATTTTAAGTGAGGAATAATCCATGAAACGCATTTTTTTCTGCTCACTTGTGGGCCTTTTTTTCTTTGCCTTGAATTATTCACATTGGATTCGCTTAAATGAGCAGGCGCCAAAGGCCAGGCCCTCGCCAAACCTTGTTTTTCACTTTGAAGCCAGCGAAAGGCAGCCTGGCCTGACATTCCTCAGTTGGGATACAGAAGGTGGAGAAAGAAAGAAAATAAATCTACTTCGCCCCGGGTCTGCGCTAAGGCTGCGGCTCAAAGTGGATGGTCAGTGGCAAGATGCAGATGCTTTTGACTTCCAATTTTTTAAAGATGAAAAAATTCGCTACAGCCTGCATAAAGGAGAAACAAAATTCGATTGGCAGATTCAGCGCTCTGGCCAGGACTTGAATTTCAAGTTTTACGCTTCTGGCGCTGAGTCTGTGGAAATTCTCTTTCCCTTCGACCCTCGCCTCACTCCGACAACCGTGCTGCCAAGCTTTTGGCAGGAGGAGGGAGCCTTCAGCCTTCCGGCAGTCATCAACGCTCCTGACTTCGGGCCCGTCTTGGTTCGAGAATCAAAGAATCACCAGGTCCATGGCCGGCTTGAAGGGAGCCGGGAAAAGAAGCTCGTCGACCTCACCCTGGAGATTGCGGGGATTCACCACAGTGAATCAATGACTCTTTCCTTCTCCCCTCTTCTTCTTCCCCCTCCCCAAGGGCTTAAAGACAAAGAGCTGTGGCCAGCTGCCCGCCGCGGCTGGCTCAACGCTCTTCAGCCTTGCGCTCGCTGGGGCGACCAGAGCAAGCCTTTCAGCGCTCCTGCCGGGATTCTAGGAAACAATGTCATCAGCGACCCGGCGAGCGTCTCGGTCTGGTTTTATGCCGACCAGGGACTCTGGATTCCTGAGATAGCCCCAGGAATCTGGGTTGTGCGGCTTGTCTCTCGAACTATTGATTATTGGCTCGACAAGCGCCTGAGGCTGGACGAAAAAGGTCTGCCAACGGGCGAAGTTACCGGATATTGGGATTACGGAAATTTCCTCGATGCTAACGCTTCGCTGCTCATTGCTTCTTGGGACTATGTTGAATCGGCAGGCGACCTGGATTGGCTGAGAAAGCGCATCGAGCGCCTGGAGCTTGTGGCTGAATTCCTGGCTGGCCGCGACGTAGATAACGACGGCCTGGTCGAAGCGACACAAAGCGGAAACCGAGGCACTCTTCTCCAGCCTGCTCGCTCCTGCTCCTGGTGGGACGCCCTCAACTGCGGCCATAAAGATGGCTACGCAAATGCTCTCATCTACCGCGCTTGGCGATGCCTGGTAGACCTTGAAGCAAGATTGGGACGAAAGGAAAAAGAGAAGCATTACGACGAACTTGCCGAAAGATTAAAAGCAGTCTATGCCAAGACGCTCTTTAATCCAAAGAACGGCTGGCTAGCCTGGTGGAAGAGCCAGGACGGCGAGCTTCACGACTATGCCTCGCCAACAGCGAACGGGCTGGCCATCGAATATGGGCTGGTTGAGCCGGAGCTCGGACGCCGAATCCTCGAGAGGCTTTGGCTAAAAATGGAAGAAGTCGGTTTCAAGCGCTTTGACCTCGGCATTCCTCCCATGCTCCTTCCAGTTCTTCGGAGCGATTATCTTCTTCCTGCAGCCATCGGCCTTCCCCAGCGCGAGGACGGCACAGATACATTCGGACAGTACATGAACGGCGGGATAACAGCCGGACATGTGCTCCACTTCCTGGCCGCACACTATGTCCTTGGAGATTACGAGAGGGCAGACAAAGTCTTGCGAGCCATGCTCGAAAGGCAATCCCGAGGAGAATTCCAGAATGGAGTGAAAGATGCCGAAATGCAAGGAATAGACTGGACAACATGGGACGGAAAAGCGAGCGGATATGAAGGCTATCTGGCTGACAGCTTCCGCTTCCTCCAGGCGATTTTATTACGTGAAAAGCCTTTTCGAGAAAGGCTTTACAGGCCTCTTTATAAATAAAAAATTGGCGACCTTTATTTTAAGCCCTTGAATGGAATCGAAGCCACTTTCTTAATCCTATCTTTTCATACAGAACTACAACCTTTTCGGCCATTGCCTCGCATGAGAATTTTTGATGGACAGTTCTATACCCTCTCTGTCCGAGATGATAGGCCAAATCTCTGTCATCATAAAATTTGAGAATGGCCTTGGCCAAAGCCGAGGAATTGCGAGCAGGCACCACAAGGCCGGTTTCTCCATGGCGTAAGACTTCAGAAATGCCTTCTTCACGGACGGCAATCACCGGGAGCCGGCTGGCCATAGCGTCTAAAATAATGCTCCCCATTGCCTCTGGATGGGAATAAAGGACAAACAGATCAAGGGAAGCAAGGATCCGAGGTCTGTTTTCCCGGAAGCCCAAAAAAAAGGCAAGGTCACCCTCATAGGATTCTCCTCCCCGCTTATCCAAATCCATCCTAAAAGGACCTTCACCGAGAATAATCATCTTAATCTGGGGTGAGTGCATTTTAAGAATCTTCTCTGTCAGGAGTAAATACTTTTGGAATTTACGGTCAGCAAGATTTGCCATTAATCCCACTAGGAAGTCATCATGACTAAAGGAGAGTTCGCGGCGAAGAAAGTCATCTTTGCTTGGCTTTAAGGCATCTTTCTCAAAAGGAGAAAAGTCTATGCCTGAAGGAATGATTTCGATCTTGTCAGGGTTGATGCCGCCTTCAATCAGTATCTTCTTTATGCCCTCGGAGGGAGCAATGATGGCGTCCATCTTCTTCTTGTATTTGCGTCTTGAAAAAGAGCCCTTCTTAAGCGGAGAATAAACATCTCTGGAGACCACCCAGTAGCGAACTTTGGCCAGGGAAGCAGCCGCTGAGCCCACAGCCAGAGAAAGGTCATCATGGAAATGGGCGAGCAAGCATTTTTTGCGCTTCATCATTCGAGCTAACTTGAACGTTGTTCTAATATCGAATCCGTCCCTTGTTTTTAGGGGAAAGACCGGGAATTCGGCCTCGAGAGCTTTTTGATGGAGAAGGCTTGCATTCCGCACAACAAGAACAAAAGGGAGCCCTCTTCGCTTTAGCTCCCTAGCGAGGTAAAATGACTGACGCTGACCTTCCTTCCTTTCTCCTCCGACATCAATCTGAAAAAGGCTCAATTCTATTTCCTCTTTTTAATATGCCCAATGCTAACATAATTCCCATACAAGAGAAAGACGTTATTCCTGATGGCAGGCATCTCTTTTTCTTGCTTACTCATTATCTCTATACTCCTGAATTCCATAATATATCTCTTGGCAAAGATGAAATCGTCTTCAGCCCTTAATAATTTTCATTTCCCCCAACTTCGCCTCTGGAAAGCTCCCCTTTAAAAACTATCGGCATTTTTAATTCTGGAGTCTTTGAATAGGCAGTGACAGATGCCAAAAAGAAAAAAGCTGTTTATGAGAGCCTGTTCTTTATTCCTCTCCTGGTTTCCAGCCTTCCATCTCCTCAAAAACTTCTTTGATGATGGCCACGCAGCTGTCCATCTGCTCCTTGGTGTGAGCGGCGGAAACAGATAACCGCAGGCGTGTTTTATTTTTGGAAACGGCTGGATAGGTCACAATCCCCGTGTAGAGGCCTTTTTGTTGAAGACGCTTGCTGATCTCGCGGAGCCGCAGGTCAGACCCAACCATGACCGGGATTACTTGTGACTTTGTCCCGGCGATGTCCAGACCGGCCGCTTTAAGAGCGTCCCACATGTATCGAGTGTTCTGCCAGAGTCTGTCCCGAACCGATTTATCCTTTTTGAAGATATCCAAAACCTTCAGAATGCCGGCAGCCGTGTGCGGCGCCATAGCGCAGGAGAACATGTAGGACCGTGAGAATATACGGCAAAAAGTCATGACTTTTTCTGTTCCTGCGGCGAAGCCACCGATGGCTCCAAAGGATTTGCTGAAGGTGCCGATAGAGATATCCACTTGGTCCTCCAGACCAAAGTGTTCGGCGACTCCTCCTCCATTCTGGCCGAAGATGAGAGAGGCATGTGCTTCATCGACAAGAATTTTAATAGCGTGTTTTTTGCAGATAGGGATAATCTCCGGCAGATTGGACAGGTCGCCATCCATGCTGTAGACTCCCTCGACGCAAACGATGGCCCGTTTGGTGTTAAGACCTTTCAGCACTTTTTCCAGGTGACGGGGACTGTTATGGGCAAAGACCTTGATTTCTGCTCCCGCTAAGCGGGCGCCGTCGTAGATAGAAGCGTGAGAGAGGATGTCGATAACTGCAATGTCCCCGGGTCTCAAAAGGGAGGAGAGGATGCCTAAATTTGTGCCGTATCCAGTAGAGAAGACGATGGCCGATTCCTTACCCTTGAGCTTGGCTATCTCCTCTTCCAGCTGTTGGACAGGGTGGGAGTAGCCGCTCAGAAGAGGGGCGGAGACGGCGCCTGTGCCGAATTTGTCAATGCTTTCCTTCACGGCCTTGACCACTTGGGGATGATAGGAATAACCCAGGTAATTATAGGAACAGAAGTTGAGGAAGCGCCTAACGGAATCCGTATTCCGGTCATAGACTTCGAACTCTGTCTTCGGCCCACTCATCATCGGCTGGCCGTAAACCATGTATTTTCTCTTCATGCCCTCCTGGACGTATTCCCAGAAATAATCGGTAACCTCGAAAAGGTCGTTGCTTTCAAAGTCAGAAAAATCACTCAAATTGTAATCATCAATGTTGAATTCTTTTCTGATAAAATCCTTCTTGTTTATGGTCATGTCCTTCTCCTGGTTGGTTTCCCGGCAAAATGACCTTGAATTGAATATCCCGGGTCCCGATGACGGGAATCCCTTTAGGGAACCCGCCAGATTGGCGGATAGATTATCAATATCCAGGCCGAACTGTCAATGCGGAGCGCCTGGCATTTCTAAAGCCGCTGGACAATGACGGCGACCAGCCACCTGTGAAGAGGAAAAAAAGGCTCTAATCTCTCGAAACAATAA
>CAZJXZ010000011.1:0-24355 GCA_964549955.1 uncultured Eubacteriales bacterium | reverse complement strand
GGCTCTTGATCTCCAGACCTGTCTGGATGGCTTTGAGGGCTCTTTCCTGGCCGATAATGCCCTCGCAGGGGTCACACTCGGCGCTTGTTAATACAGGGATTTTTTCAGGGTTGCAATTCCACTTCAGCAGCTCTACCGGGAGTTCTTTAAAATTTGCTGCCGGTTTCATCTTCTCCTCCTTTAATTTTAAGTATTTTTTTTTAATAATTACCACAAAAATACAAATAATTAAAGTGGGCAAACCTTCAGCACTCAATAATCGACGAAAGATATTTATCCAAAGGCTCCCTAATTAAAATAAGTGCAAAAAAGGCTCTTATCTGTTAAAATATCTAAAATTTTAAATGGACGCCAGGATGATGATTTTAATTTGAAAGGGGTAAAAAATGGAGTTTGAGAATTTACTGATGAAACAGAAGGAAAAAGTTGGTTGGATCATTATCAACCGGCCCGACAAGCTCAATGCCTTGAATTTGAAAACAATCAGGGAACTTAAAGCTGCTCTTCTCTCGTTCAAGGATGACCCTGGGGTTATGGCTGTCATTCTCACCGGATCCGGGGATAAGGCATTTATCGCTGGGGCCGATATTGGCGAGTTGGCTAATCTCAATTCAGCTTCCGGCAAGGAGTATGTCTTGGAGGGACAGGAGCTGACAAAGATGATCGAGAGTTTTCGCAAGCCCGTCATCGCTGCTGTGAACGGTTATGCTCTCGGAGGAGGGACAGAGCTTGCTTTAGCCTGCCACATTCGGATTGCCTCAGATAATGCCAAAATGGGGCAGCCGGAAGTTAAATTGGGTCTGATCCCTGGCTTTGGCGGAACGCAGAGGCTGGCCCGTTTGGTCGGAAAAGGTCGGGCCATGGAGCTAATTCTCAGCGGAAAGATGATCAACGCCCAGGAAGCATCGGGCATGGGTCTGGTCAACAAAGTCGTGCCGCTGAGCGACCTTCTTCCCACCTGTGAGGCTCTTGCCAAGGAAATACTGGATAACAGCCCCTTGGCAGTTTCCTATGCTATCGAAGCCATCAACGAAGGATTAGATAAGGCCCTGGAGCATGGCCTGTTTTTGGAAGCCGAGCTCTTTGCTAAAGCCTGCGATACGGAAGACAGCAAAGAGGGGACAAAGGCCTTCCTGGAAAGAAGGAAGGCAAATTTTAAGGGCCGATAAAGGGAGATGAAAATGAAAACATACCAAGGAAAACTTCAGGCAAAGGGTTTTAAAATTGGCATTGTCGTCAGCCGCTTTAACCAGTTCATCTCGGAAAGATTGCTCGAAGGCGCAATCGATGCTCTTGAGAAACTGGGAGCAGAGGATGCAGACATATCCATCTACAGAGTTCCAGGCTCTTTTGAGATTCCGCTAATCGCCAAGAAGCTGGCCAAAGAGAAAAAAGTGGATGGAATCGTCTGCTTGGGAGCGTTGGTCAGAGGCGATACACCTCATTTTGACTTTCTCAGCGCTGAAGTCACCAAGGGCTTGGCGCAGGTCGCCACGGACGAGGGAGTTCCTCTGGCTTTTGGCATCCTGACTGTGGATACCATTGAGCAGGGCATAGAGCGCGCCGGCACAAAAGCGGGCAACAAGGGTTGGGACGCAGTCTTTTCTGTTGTGGAGACTTTGAATCTAATCAAAGAAGCCAGACTTAAATAAGACGCAAGGTGTGGCATGGGCCAAAGAAGGAAAGCTCGCGAACACACTCTCCGGATTCTCTTTCAGATGGAATTCGAGGACTCAGACCCGCAAGGAGCTGTGACTCAATACTGGGAGTCGAGAAAGGCAGCCGGCGAGGTCAAGGAATACAGCACTTGGCTGGCCAAAGGGATTGCCTTGCATCAAAAGAAGATCGACAGCCTCATTCAATCCGTCTCCGAGCATTGGCGCATCTCTCGCATGGCTTTGGTCGACCGCAACATTCTGCGCATGGCTGTCTTTGAGCTCCTCTGTGAGGATAGCATCGCTCCGGCGATTGTAATCAATGAAGCGATTGAGATCGCCCGCAGATACAGCGGAGACGAGGCAGCGACATTTGTCAACGGAATTTTGGATGCCATAAGAAAAAGCATGGAAAAGAAAAAGAAACCGGCGAAGGAAAAAAGACATGGCTGAGAAGAAAGCTCCAGAGGATAAAGATCTCCTGGACAGCGCCGCAGAGCTAAGAGAAGGCGACCAGGAAGCTTCACGCCGGCTTAAAATGGAGAAGCTTGTCCAAGAGGGGATAGATGCCTTTCCCGGCAAGGTAAAGACCACTCATTCTGTTTTAGAGATCGTGGAGAAGTTTTCTAAGTTTTCGAGAGAAGAGCTTGAGGAGAAAAAGGTGAAAGTTGCTGTCCCGGGGAGGATTGTCTCCATCCGACGCATGGGACGCGCTTCGTTTTTCCATATCAGGGACAGCCGTTCCAGGCTTCAGGCTTATCTTCGGGAAGAAGAGGTGGGGAAGCGTGACTACGAGCTCTTTTCACTGATTGATATCGGAGATATTGTCGCTGTCCAAGGAGTTTTGTTCAGAACAAAGACCGGAGAGCTGACTGTTTTGGTCGATACTTTCACATTCTTGGCCAAGTGTTTTCATCCTCTTCCTGAGAAATGGCACGGGCTGCAGGATACAGAGGTTCGCTACCGGAAAAGATACCTAGACTTGATCATGAATCCCAAGGAGCAAGAGGTCTTCAGGCTGCGCAGCGCCATGATTTCCCTGATAAGAAAATTCTTCGACCAGAAAGGATACATCGAGGTTGAAACGCCGATGATGCATGCCATTCCCGGAGGTGCCCTGGCCAGACCCTTCAAGACTTTTCATAATGCCCTGGGTATCGACCTCTATCTGAGAATTGCCCCTGAGCTTTATTTAAAGAAGTTGATTGTCGGCGGTTTTGAGAAAGTCTATGAGATCAATCGCAACTTCAGAAACGAGGGTATCTCTTCCGAACATAACCCGGAGTTCACCATGCTCGAATTCTACCAAGCTTACAGCGATTATCATGATATGATCGAGCTGACTGAGGAGCTCGTCAACTCTCTCAGCCTCAATATCTTGGGAAAAGAAGAGATAACTTTCGGAGAACACAAGATTTCTTTGAAAAGGCCGTGGAAGAGGGTAAAGTTCAAGGAGGCACTGGTCAGCTACAGCGGCCTTGCCCCCAGCCGTTTCGATGACCGAGCAGGAACGATCGAATTCGCCTCGACTCTTGCCCCAGAGAAGAAAACTCTTTCCTACGGAAAAGCCCTGGATATCATCTTCGACAAATGCGTCAAGCAACATCTCATCCAGCCCACCTTTGTCATCAACCCTCCTCGCGAGGTATCTCCTCTGGCCAAGGCTTTAAAGGAAGCGCCGGATGAGGCAGAGCGCTTCGAGCTTGTCATGGCCGGCATGGAGATTGCCAATGCCTTCAGCGAGCTCTCGGACCCGGCAGAACAGAGAAAGAGGTTTGAAGAGCAAGCCGAGGCCCGCAAGAGGGGTGATGAGGATGCTCACTGGATTGATATGGATTATATCCAGGCCCTGGAATACGGTCTTCCTCCAACAGGAGGCGAAGGAATAGGGATTGACAGGCTGGTGATGATTTTTGCCAACAGGAAATCGATAAGGGAAGTCATCCTTTTCCCTCTTCTCAGGCCAAAAGAGTGAGATTGAAACTCCTTCCATGAGCTATGAGCTGTTCATTGCCAAGAGATATCTGACCGCCAAAAGGAAGCAGGCCTTTATATCGGTCATCACCTTTATCTCCACCTTGGGAATCACCATAGGTGTCATGGCCCTCATCATCGCCATTGCCTTGATAACAGGCTGGCAGCGGGATGTTCAAGACAAAATTCTTGGCTCGACCTCGCACATCATGGTTTCAGATATCAGCCGTGAAGGGCTCAAAGACTATCGCCAGCTCATCTCCAAGATTGAAAATCTCGGAGGGGTCCTATCCGCGACTCCTGTTGTTTATGAGACTGTTCTCTTGGCCGGACCAGCAGCGAATCGGGGAGCCAGCCTTAAGGGAGTTGATTTTGATGCCGAGAAAAAATATTCTTCCTGGATCGAGAAACTGGAGGAGGGAAGCATTCCTGAGGCGGATTCAAAGAGAGCAGGCATCCTTCTCGGCCGGGAGATTGCCGCCTCAATCGGCGTGGCCACAGGACAGGTTGTGACTGTTATCACCCAGCCTTCGAGTCTATCTCCCCTCGGTCTATTGCCCAGACCGAAGAAATTTGTCGTCGCCGGGATTTTCAAGACAGGATTGTATGAATTTGACTCAACAACAGGCTTGATCCGTCTTGACCAGGCACAAAAGATTTTCGGACTTGAAGACAGAATAAGCTATATCAACATCAGAATAGAGAAAATCTTCCAGGCGCCAAAGATAGCCAAGATGATTGAAGGTGTCATCCCTCCACTGGCTTACGTGACAACCTGGATGGAGCTGAACAAAAGCCTCTTTTCTGCCTTAAAGCTGGAGAAGAACATCATGTTCCTGACCATCGCCCTCATCGTCCTGGTGGCTGCCTTAAACATCATCGCCACCCTGATCTTGATGGTTATGGAAAAGACTAGGGACATCGGCATTCTCATGGCTCTGGGCGCAACGGCTCAGAATATAAAAAAAATGTTCTTTCTTCAGGGGGCGATGATCGGAGTCATCGGCACGGCTGCCGGCGTTGTCCTCGGCCTTTCTTGGTGCTGGTTAGCCAACACTTTCAAGCTGATTAAGATACCCGAGGATATATACCAGATTCCTTCAGTCCCTTTTCGTATCCAGCCTTTTGACCTATTCCTGATCATCGGAGTCACCCTTTTAATTAGTTTTCTCTCTACCCTTTTCCCCTCGCATCGGGCGGCAAAGGTTGACCCTGTGGTAGCTTTAAAATATGAGTAGCATCATCAAAGCAGAAAAGATAGGAAAGGAATATCCTTTGCCCAAGGGAGTATTGCGCGTCTTTGAGGATTTGGACTTTGAGCTGGAGAAGAGCGATTTCGTGGCCATCATGGGAGTTTCCGGAGTGGGTAAGACCACGTTGCTCAACCTTCTTGGAGCTCTGGATAAACCGACAAAGGGCAGAATTCTTTTTGACGACGAGGATATCCTTCTAAAGAATGAAAAGGAGCTGGCCGAGATAAGAAACAGGAAAATTGGCTTTGTTTTTCAGTTTTACCACCTCCTTCCTGAATTCACAGCCTTGGAAAATGTCAGCTTGCCGCTGATGATCGGCGGCATGGAGAAGAGGGAGGCTCAGAAGAAGGCTCTTCAGGTTCTCAGGGAAGTTAATCTGGAAGAGAAGGCTGACATCAGGCCCGCCAAACTCTCTGGAGGAGAACAGCAGCGGGTGGCCATTGCCCGCGCTTTAGTCAACGAGCCAAAGCTGCTCCTAGCTGACGAGCCTACAGGAAACCTGGATTGGAAAACGGGCGAGATGATTCTCAGCCTCATCGGGGAGCTTCATCAGAAAAGGGGCTTGTCGTCTGTGGCCGTCACCCACAACGAAAAAGTCGCCCAGTTCTGCCATAAAGTCTACTTGATGGAAAAGGGAAGCTTGAAACTTTTATCCCGCCTCTAAAGTTTTAATTAACGCCAGAAATATATTTATGCTCAGCTTGAAAACTCTCTAATGTCTTTATTTTTAAAGGCTAATATGGTATAAGGAGAAAGAAATGAGACGAGCAATTTCAGTTTTGGTCTTCTCTTTCCTTCCTCTCTTTCTTTTCGGCCAGGAAATTGTCGAAAAGATAGAAATCATCGGCAATGAAAGAGTCAGCCGGGAGACAGTCCTCTATTATGTATCATCAAGAGAGGGAGACTATTATAACGAAGATCAATTGAGAAAAGACTTTAGAGTTTTGTGGTCAACAGGATTTTTTTCCAACATCAGGATAGAAAAAGAACAGGGAAAACACGGGAAGATTGTAAAGATCGTCGTCGAGGAGAATCCCCTCATCAAGAATATCGTCTACAAGACTGGAAAGAGAGTGAAGGAAAACGATATCGTCAACAAACTGAAGGAGAAGGACGAATACCTCCTTCCCTATTCCTACTTTAACCCTAGCAAAGTCCAGAAAATCCAAAAGACGATCGAAGACCTGCTCGTTGAGAAAGGACTTCAAGAGGGCAGGGTTGAGGTGGAAAGAAACAAGACAGGGAAAAACGAGTACGAGGTCTTGTTTAACATCAAAGAAGGCCCAAAGATCAAGGTCGGCGAGGTTGAATTTGAAGGAAGGCCAAAGCTGCTCAAGAGTGTTTTAAGATGGGCGATGAAGGATAACAAGCCGCATGGATTCCTGTCCTGGATAATGGGCAAGGATGTCTTCAAGCAGAACAAGATCAATGACGATTTGGCCAGCCTCAAGAAGAAATACAAAGAATATGGATATATGGAAGCGACCATCGGTGAGCCGAGGATAGAAGAAATCACGAAAAAGTCGATTTTCTTCAGGAAGCAGAAGATGAAGAAAATCATCATCCCTGTTGAAGCTGGCTACCGCTACACAGTCAGCGAGGTAAAGGTCGAAGGCAATAAAGTCCTTAACACGAAATTCTTGCGCAGCCTTGTCAGATTGGACGAAGGCCGTGTCTACAGCACCAAGCTGACAGAGAAGAGTGTGGAAAAGATGTCGGAATTCTATCGAAACTTCGGCTTCCTTTTTGTCTATATTGTCCCTGTGGAAAGCTTGAACCCTAAGCGAAAGCAAGTCTCGGTGACCTTTAACATCAACGAAGGCGAAGTGGCCTTCCTCAACCGGCTCGAGTTCAAAGGAAATAATTATACCAAGGATAAAGTCATCCGGAGGGAGATGCTGCTCCGCGAGGGAGATGTCTTCAGGCTGGATTTCTTCAAGGACAGCCTTTTGAGGCTGAGGCAGCTCGGTCTGGTTGAGATAGAGGGGGAGCCTCAGGTCAAGCCCAACCCTGAGAAACCGACTGAAATGAATGTTACCCTCAACCTCAAGGAGCTCCAGAGAAACAATATTCAATTCACAGCCGGCTACAGCGGCTATGAAGGCACATTCATTGCTTTTAGCTACTCCACGGTGAATTTCCTGGGAGCCGGCGAGAATCTAGAGTTCATGATTCAGAAAGGGAAGAGAATCCAAAACTATCTCTTCGGTTTTTCTGAACCTTATATTTTTGACCTGCCTATGACTGTAGGCTTCAATATCTATGACCGCAAGATCATCTATCCCTACCTCTTTGACCAGAAATCAAGGGGAATCGACCTTAATTTCGGAGCCAGGGTTAGGGGATTATGGAGAACAAGTGTCACTTATGCTTTGGAAGATATCAGTATTTATGTTGCGGAAGATATGTCAGCTGCCTACCCTTATTACCAAAGCGGTGCTTACAATGTCAGCAGCATATCTCCCAGCATTTACTATTCATCGGTCGACAGTCCTTTAACTCCCAGCCGGGGCACTTTGTACCTGGCTTACTGCAAATTGGCCGGCGGCATTCTCGGCGGCGAAATCAATATGGTCAAGCCTCGCTTTGAGTGGACCTTTTTCCATCCGCTTGTCTTAAAGCATGTGATTGGGTTCCATCTTGAGTATGAATTTATCAGGCCTTATGGTGGCTCGGAGATTCCTATCTGGGAGAAATTCTATCTCGGAGGGGAGAGGTCGATTAGGGGCTATGAAATCTACACGATCGGCCCTAGAGACCCTGTTTCTGGAAGGAACTTGGGCGGAGAGAAATCTCTCGTCTTCAACGCCGAATACATCATTCCCGTTGGCGGGCCGCTCTATGCGATATTCTTCTATGATGCCGGGAATGCTTATGCCCGACATCAGAAAATCAGCAGTGGCGACCTCTACACTTCAGCCGGGCTTGAGGTGAGGATATTCGTCCCTGCGCTTCGAGTTCCTTTCAGGCTGATTTTTGCTTACAACAACCGAAAAATTTATGTCGATGACACCAACTTCGCCATTCGTTTTGCAATCGGCACCACTTTCTGAGAAAATTCAACATACATTTATCAATTCAAATTAAGGAGGCAAAGGATGAAGAGAAGCACAAATAAGATTATTTCTCTTGCTCTTGGAATGGCGATCCTTGTCCCATTGAGTTTCGCTCAGCAGACCATTAAGATTGGAGTCATCAACTCCGGAGAAGTGCTGCAAAGGTCCGTCGAGGGAAAGAGCATCCTTGCTAGACTCGAGGAGAGAAACAAAGCCGACCAGACCAAGCTGGCCAATATGGATGAAGATATCCGCCAGCTGGAAAACAAGCTCACAACCCAGAGGCTCACTCTGACCAACGAAGTGCTGATGAATATGTCTTCCGACTTAGATAAGAAGCGAACTGACAGGAAGCGCTTTGCCGAAGATTCTTCCCGGGATTTCAGCGAGCTTCAGGCTAGGCTCTTCGATAAGCTTCAGAGTGAAGTCATGCCGATTATCGAGCAGCTTGGTAAAGAAATGAACCTGGAAGTCATCTTTGATGCTATGTCTCAGAGAAGCGGAATTATCTACTTCAGCCCGACCGTTGACTTGACCGCAGAGGTCATCAAGAGATACGATGCCTCGAAAGCCCCAACGAAGAAATAAAGATTTGCTCGATATAGAAAAAATTCTCAAGATTCTTCCTCATCGTTATCCCTTTCTATTGGTGGATAGGGTCCTGGAGCTGGAGAAGGGAAAGTCGATCGTTGCCATCAAAAACGTCACTTATAATGAACATTTTTTTCAGGGTCACTTCCCTCAGAAGAAGGTTATGCCCGGGGTCTTGATCCTTGAAGCTGTGGCCCAGGCAGGAGGCATCCTTCTTCAGCAATCCATTCCAAATCCTCAAAAGACCCTCGTCTTTTTGAGCACTATCAATAACGCTAAGTTCAGAAGGCCTGTGGTTCCAGGAGACCAGCTCCGGCTGGAAGTGGAGATCATTAGGCTCAGGAGCAGATTCTGTCATATCCGCGGCAAAGCTTATGTCGGAGAGGAGATTGTTGGAGAATGCGAGGCTATGGCTTCGCTGGTGAGGCTTGAGGAAGTGAATGAAAGAGAATGAGGTCTTTATCCATCCTACCTCCACAGTCCATCCCAAAGCCCGATTGGGTCAAGGAGTCTGGATAGGCCCCTATTCATTCGTCGGCGATAAAGTTACGATTCACAAGAAAACAAGGTTTGCTGCCTACGTCCATATTGATGGTTTGACTGAGATTGGAGAGAGCTGCCTCTTCTCTCCCTTTTCTTCCATCGGGACAGAACCTCAGGATTTGACCTACAAGGGGGAGGAGACTTTAGTCAAGATTGGAGATAGGAATATTTTTCGCGAGGGAACGACTGTCCATAGAGGAACGGCCAAGGGAGGAGGGAAGACCCTTATCGGAAACGATAATTATTTCATGGCCTATTCCCATATCGCTCATGACTGTCTCGTGGGAAATGAAACTGTGTTCATTCAGGGGGCCACTTTAGGAGGCCATGTCTTTGTCGAGGATTACACGACAGTCGGAGCCTTCAGCGCTGTTCATCAGTTCTGCCGGGTGGGAAGATATGCCTTTATCGGCGGTTACAGTGTTATCACCCAGGATGTTCTTCCTTTCTGCCGGGTGGCTGGGATGCGGCCAACTTTACTTTATGGATTGAATGTCATCGGTCTGCGGCGAAGAGGATTTTCCAGGGAGAGGATCAAGATACTCAAGGAAATCTTTAAAATTTTTTTCTATTCTGACTTGAACTCAACTCAAGCCTTGGAGAAAATCAAAGAACAAATCCCAGCCGGAGAAGATAGGGACGAAGTCATTAATTTTGTCCTCTCTTCAAAGAGAGGAGTAATAAAGAAGGTGTCAGAGCAATGGGAAGCCGATTGGGAATAATCGCTGGCTCAGGAGAATTCCCGTTGATGGTCGTTGAAGAAGCCCAGAAGCTTGGTTTTTCTTGCGCTGTTGCTGCCGTCAGGGGAGAAGCCCAGCCCAGGCTCAAAAAAATGGTTGACATCTTCAAGTGGGTCAAGGTTGGCGCGATCTCAGACCTTGTTTCTTTTTTCAAGGAGAACGGAATCAGGGAGGCGGTCTTTGCGGGAAAAGTCGACCATCGGCTCATTTTTAAAAAGGAAAGATTTGATAGAGCCTCTCTTTTTCTTCTAGCTCAGAGCAAGGAGAAAAGCCCTTCGGCCATCATCCAGGGCATCATTGACTTTTTGCGAGGAGAAGGAATCGAGATCAAAGACACAACTTCATTCATAGCTTCAGCCTTTTGCCGGGAAGGTGTGCTGACTGAAACAAAGCCTTCGCCTGAGATGGAAGAGGATATCGCCTTTGGCTGGAAGATTGCCAAAGAGATCGCCAGTCTGGATATCGGACAGACTGTCGTCGTCAAGGATAGGGCCTTGGTGGCGGTGGAAGGGATGGAAGGGACGGATGAGGCGATTAAAAGAGGCGGGAAATTAGCGGGTGCGGGGATAGTTGCGGTCAAGGTCAGCCGCCCGTCTCAGGATGCTCGCATAGACTTACCTGCAGTCGGACTCAAAACCATAAAGAGCCTTGTCGAGGCCAGAGGAAGAGGCCTTTGCTTCGAAGCGGAAAAAGTGCCTTTTTTAGAGAGAGAAAAAGCGGTCCTGGCGGCTGATACTCATCGAATTTCAATCGTTGCCAAAAAATTGTAAAACCTGGCCTCTTTTTTTTAACAAAGAGAAAAATTCGGTTTGGAGAAAGAAGGATGGAGAAAGTAAGGGTAGGCATAATCGGAGTTGGCTATCTGGGAACCCAGCATGCCCGGATTTTGACTTATTTAGAGGAGGCCGAGCTCAAAGGAGTTGCAGACATCGATTTCAAGAAGGCTGTCGAGATAGGAAACCGCCATGGAGTGAAATATTATCAGAACTATGAAGACATGCTGGACGAAATTGACGCCGCTATTATCTCCACTCCAACATCCGACCATTTTTCTATCAGCATGAGGCTTCTGAGCGAAGGAAAATCTGTACTGGTTGAGAAGCCGATAACCGAGACCGTCGAGCAGGCTGAGAAACTCGTGGCCATGTCCAAGAAAAGCGGGCTCATCCTCCAGGTCGGGCACCTGGAGAGGTTTAATCCGGCCGTAGAAGCATTGGAGAATATCATTTCAGACCCAAAATTCATAGAGGTTCAGAGGCTGGGTTCTTTTTCCGCCCGCTCTCTGGATATCGATGTTGTGCTCGACCTGATGATTCACGACTTGGATATCATCCTGGCTTTGCTCAAGGATGAAGTCAGGTCGATCAGGTCTTCAGGGATTCATGTCCTCTCGGAGAAGATTGATATCGCCAATGCCCGCCTGGAATTCAAATCAGGCTGTGTGGCGACATTGACAGCCAGCCGTGTCCATCAGGGAAAGGTGAGAAAACTCCGTATCTTCGAGCCCACTGTTTGCTACTCTGTTGACTACATCAACCAGGAAGTCAATGTCTTTCCCTTGAACGGGAGACAGACGGATATTAAAAGTTTGAAGATAGAGAAAGAAGAACCCCTCAAGAAAGAACTCAAAAGCTTTTTCCAGTGCATCAAAGACGGGAAGACGAGAAAGGTCAGCGCTGAAGAGGCGCTCCGTGCTTTAAAGCTCGCCTACAGCGTCCTCCAGGAAACAGAGGTTTAGCTCTTTAATTCTGCGATTGTTGCATCCTCTTGACATCATGGATTTGTGGATGTTTTTATTTTTAAGAGGTATTTTAAATATACAAAGAGAGGAGGTAGTCTCATGAAACTGAGAAAGATTAAAGATGATATTTACTGGATGGGGGCTGTGGATTGGGACAGGCGTCTTTTCGACTCCCTCATCCCGCTTCCAGATGGAACAAGCTATAACGCCTATCTTGTCCAGGGCGAGGAGAGGACTGCCCTATTTGATACTGTCGACCCCAGCATGCTTGGCATTCTTTTATCTCAACTGGAGGGCATCAGGAACATCGATTATGTTGTTTCTCACCACGCCGAGCAGGATCATTCTGGCTCTATCCCCAATGTCCTTGAAAAATACAAAGAGGCAAAAGTCATAACCACACCTCAAGGAAAGGGAATGCTTATCGACCTCCTGCGGATTGAGGGAGAAAGAATTATCACTGTGGCTGATGGCGAAACTCTCTCCCTGGGGGGCAAGACCCTTGAGTTTATCTACGCGCCCTGGGTTCACTGGCCTGAAACGATGGTTACCTATTTAAAGGAAGACAAAATCCTCTTCAGCTGCGACTTTTTCGGCTCTCACCTGGCAACAACCGACCTCTATGTCAGGGACGAGGGCCGTGTTTATGAGGCTGCAAAACGATATTATGCAGAGATCATGATGCCTTTCCGCAAGATCATTCAGAAGAATCTGGAAAAGATAAAAGACCACATAATCAATTTTATCGCCCCCAGCCACGGTCCGGTCTATGACAAACCCGAGTTTATCATCAATGCCTACAAGGATTGGATCTCAGAGAATCCCAAGAATGTTGTTGTTCTGCCTTATGTCTCGATGCACGGCAGCACAGGAAAGATGGTTGAATATCTGGTCAGCGCCCTGGCTGAGAGAGGCGTCACTGTCTTCCAGTTCAATCTGGCTGCAACTGATGTTGGCAAGCTGGCCATAAGTCTGGTTGACGCGGCGACAATCGTTATCGGCACTCCCACTGTCCATGTCGGCCCCCACCCCAATGTTGTTTATGCCGCCCATCTGGCCAATGCTTTGAGGCCGAAGCTGAAGTTTGCCTCGATCATCGGCTCTTATGGCTGGGCCAGCAAAGCCGCAGAACAGCTCATCGGCCTTATTCCAAACCTGAGGGTCGAGCTCCTGACTCCTGTTCTTTGCAAGGGTTATCCCAGGGAAGCTGATTTCAAAGCCCTGGATAACTTGGCTGAGACCATTGCTCAAAAGCACAGGGAGCTGAATTTAATAAAGGAAAGATGAAAAAACTTTGGTTTTTGCCTTTATTCTTTGGAATGAGCCTGATAAATTTTCCCTATTCTGGGAATTACACTTTAGAGGAGGGGAGAAGCAATATGTATAAACAACAGGCTTCCCATCAGGAACACCTCAAGGGTGAAAAATTCGTTCTGCACTCCCAAGGAAGGCGGTCTCCAAAGTTTGATGAGCGAATCAAGCGTGCAGGGGAACTGATGAGAGAGCAGGGGATCGATGCCCTGCTTCTGACCAAGCCGGCCAATATGTTCTATCTCACTGGAGACGGCCGCCTCTGCGCCTATGCCTTTATCACCCGCGATGGAAAAGCGGCAATCGGCGTTCCTTTCACTGATATGAAAGATGTCTTGGCTCTCGCCTATTTTGACGAGATGGCCGACTTTGAAGATGAAGTTGGAATGCTCCATTCGATTCATCACTTTTTCGAAAAATTCGGATTGGAGAAGGCAAAGGTCGGCCTGGAGAATACTTTTCTGACTGTTTCGATGAAAAGCATGCTGACCCATCCTCATGCCATGCCCGAGACAGCCGCTGCTGTGGACGGAACAGAGGTCATGTCCAGGCTGCGCATGGTCAAGAGAAGAGGAGATAGAGCTGATCAGAGAGGCGGCCAAGGTTGCCGACCAAGGAATGAGGGCTGCTGTCGAAGCGGTCAAGCTTGGAGCAACGGAGATAGAAGTTGCCGCAGCCGCTGAGGCTGCGATGCGCAGGGCGGGTGCCGAAGGATTTTACCGCACCTATGTCGCCTCAGGTTCCCGGACGAACATCGCTCACGGCCTGCCTTCCTACCGGAAGATAGAAGAGGGCGATTTGGTGGTGATCGACCTTCATCCTGTCTATCATGGCTATTGCGCTGATACCTGCCGCACAGTCTGTGCCGGGAAGCCGACTGTCAAGCAGAAAGAAGCCTTTGACCTCTTTCTCAAGGCTCAGCAGAAAACAGCCGGGCTGGCAAAGGCAGGCGTGACCATGCTTGAGTTAGAAGAAGCGCTGCACAGACTTATGAGAGAAGCGGGGCATGGAGAGCATGTCTTCGGCCCTCCCATTCATGGAGTTGGCATTGAATTCGAGGAGCCTCCCCTGCCTTCTGGCCATGCTTTCTTTCACGGCGAGAAAGAGCCTGCGCCGCCCGAGGAGGGGATGGTGGTCTCGATTGGAAATTGCGGCCTTTATCTTGGCGATTTCGGCGTTAGGGTGGAGGATACGGTCTTAGTCACAAAGCAGGGCCCGATTCTCTTGACTTCTTATAGTCGCAAACTTTACTGAGCAATCTTTCCTTGCTTCCTCACCTGGCGACCTTTACCGGCTCATTTTCCCGGGGAACCTGGTCAAGCTCCATGGCGTTGAGGATTGCCATTGTCGGCCATGAATCCTCTTTCATTCCTGCATCCCGGAATATCTGACGAAGATTATTTTTCCCGTTAGCTCTGATGAGCTTCAGCCGTTTGGGCTGGCGAATGAGCCGCTCTTTATCTTTGAGCTCGTTGAACGAGCCCACAGTTGCTCCGAATTTAGGGTCGTTCTCGCTGAATTTCGAGCTTGTGGAAAAAGCAGAGAAAGTGAAAATATAGGGGCCTTTTTTGAGGAAGGAAAGGCGCAACCTGAGGCTCTCTTCTTTCTCCTGAACAATATCATAGAGCTGCTGATAGACAGGCATGCTGTTTATGGAAAGCTCTTCCTCAGCGATAAATTTCCTCCCTTCCATCGTTGCAACTTTTTTCTGGGCATAATCCCTGAGATTCTCTTGACTCTTTTCTGCCTGAATGATAAGGGCAGCGTTTCCATTTTTCGATTTTAATACAATCTGGGTCGGCGTATTCTCAAGATTCCAATCCTGGGGAAAGGAAAAGGAAAAAGTCATTTCAGGATGATAAAAAGTGTTGGCCTCGGCGTAGCCCTGGCGAGGGTCATCTCCGAAGACAATATTCTCGATATGACCCAGATAAGCGTCACGCTCAACGCTCAGCAGTCCATCTTCTTCTTTGAGCATGGCTTTGACATTCTGGATGCGTTCACCGGTCAAGGGATGTGTGGAGAGAAAGCCGGGAAGACTCTTGCCGCCTGAGAGGTCACCGAATTTTTGGAGCGAAGAGAAAAAGCTCACCATTTCAGCCGGGCTGTAGCTTCCTTTTCGGGCGTATTCGACTCCTAAGGCATCGGCCTCTCTTTCATCATCGCGGCTGAACTTGAGGAAAAGAAGCTGGATGCCGACGCTGGATAGGCCTGACAGTTTAGCGAAGGTCTTGCTCAAGGCGCTCCCGACCGCCATTCCTAATTGAACAAGATAGAGCTCGCTCAGCTTTTTGACGCTGTGCCGGGCGTTGACATGGCCGAGTTCGTGACCCAGGACTGCGGCCAGCTCTGCCTCTGAGTTCATCATGGCCAGGATGCCGCGGGTAACATAGATGTATCCGCCAGGGGCAGCAAAGGCGTTCACCACTGGAGTATCGATGACAACAAAATGGTAGGAAAGGTTTGGACGGTGGGTATGGGGAGAAAGCTGCATTCCGACTTTTCTAACATATTCATTCAGGGAAGAATCGGCGTAGAAGCCGTACTGTCCTTGGATTTCTGTATCTGTTTTCTGTCCGAGAGCGATTTCTTCTTTCTCAGAGATCAGGCTCAATTCTCGCTTGCCGGTGACAGGATTGACGGCACAGGCAGCGGCCATGAAGAGAAAGAGCATGCAGATAGCGAGATGTGTTTTTTTCATTTTTTCTTTGCTTGAATTTGGACTGAGCCAATCACCGAAAGATTATGCTTTTATTTTTTAAAGAAGGAATCCTCAAGACCCGTGTTAAATTTCACCGTGGTAAAGTTCATTTTCATGAATTCCTGACCGTCTCGAAGAATTGTTGTCGAGTGAGAGAGTGTTATCCCGTCGACTTTTCTGTAATCGGACATGATAGTCTCTGTTTCAAATTCTGTACCAGTCGGTCCAGGACTTTTAAACTTTGCTTTATAGGGCAGGTAAGTTTCAGAGTCGATGTAAAGAGTTGATTTGAAACCGTCAGAATAGGTCTGCTCCAAGATAAAATAGTCTTTATTGTTGATCTTTTCTTTTCCCTTGTAAGCAAAGCTGATTCCGAATTTAGCCGGGTTGAGCAGCGTATCGTTGCCCATAGCCCCTCTTTTGAAGCTTTCTGCTTGATCTTCAGGCATGTCCTCTTTACCACCAGTCTGAGGATTTAGCATCCAGGCCGTTTCTCCATCAAAAGCCATGGTGACCACGAAGCCCTGCGCTTCTCCATCCCAGCGCATTTTGTTCGGTTCCTTCATGTACATAGTCAAGGACCCACTCATACCCATCTGACCCATTTCCCAAGTTCCGACGAGCGTTGTATCCCTGACAACCTCCAGAGCTTTTCTGCCTCCCACGGCATCAATCATTTTTTTCAGGATATCAGATGCCTCCTGAGCAACCCCAGGAGAAGAGGCAAGGCTCAGCAGAAAAAGGCTTAAGAAACAAAGCGAAAGCATTTTTTTCATGATTCCTCCAATCTCAAAAGATGTATTTTACCATTAAAAAAGAAATAGTAAACGAAATTTTTGAAAAGAGGTCGTTGGCCGTCAAGAAATTCGAGGAGCTGCCTTTATTCTGCCATTCGTTGATTTTATGATTGTCTTGGATTAAAAGAAGAAAGATGAAAGGCTGAAAGGAGAAAAGGGATGGATTTTAGAACGATAGATTTTCTGGAATGGTTCAAGACAAAGAAAAAAGCGAAGATTGACCTCTGCCGCAGCGGGGCAAAGACTCTTTTCCAGAATAGCTTGAGGCTCAACTTCGAAGAGCTGGATGTTTCAGGAGATAATTCTTATGGGTTTCCTCCTCTGCTTGAGGCCATTGCTTCAAGACATAAGGTCAGAAAAGAGAATGTTGTCGTTGCCCTCGGCACAACCCAAGCTCTTTTTCTGGTCTGTGCTGCTCTTCTCGGACGCGGAGATGAAGTTCTGGTTGAAAAGCCAGCCTATGAGCCTCTTACAGCAGTTCCCAGGGCGATGGAGGCGAAAGTCATAAGGTTCGAACGAAAATTTGAAAAAGGGTACCAGGTCGATTTGGAGGGAATGATTTCTCTCCTCTCTCCCAGGACGAGACTTGTCATTCTGACGAACCTTCATAATCCCAGCGGGGTTTTTCTTACACCGCCCCTGATAAAAAATTTGGCTGAGAGGGCTGGCAGCAAAGGAGTGAGAGTTCTGATCGATGAGATTTACCTGGATTTTTTAAAAGGCGCCGAGAGAGAGACTTCCTTTTCTCTAGCAGAGAACATCATCGTCATCTCCAGCCTGACCAAAGTCTACGGGTTGGGCGGGCTTCGCTGCGGCTGGATATTGGCTGATACAGAGCTTGTTAAAAAAATCCGCAGCATCATTGAGTATGTCAACGGAGAAGGTGTCTTTATCGGAGAACAAATATCGGCCAGGATTTTCAGCCAGCTTTATTCTCTCATCGAAAAAAATAGAGAACTTTTCGAGCGAAACAGGTCGATGATAAAGACTTTTATTCAAGGGGAAGAAAGATTGAGCTGGGTCGAGCCGGCAGGAGGTGTTATCTGTTTTCCAAAGGTCAACGCCAAGCTGAGCGGAGACCGGCTAGCCTCTATCCTCCTTGAAAAATACGAGACAGCTGTCGTGCCAGGGAGCTTTTTCGAAGAGCCTCAGCAATTCCGGCTTGGGTTTGGTGTCTCTTCCAAGATTTTGGCAGTAGGCTTGGAAAACATCAAGAAAGCCCTCGAGGAACTTTGATCAAATCAAGAGTTATTCGGACTCTATAACGGAGAGCGCGGTAAGAGACCTTGACAGCACAAATCTTAAAAGTAAAATATATTTCAATAAATAGGATCAAAAGAGAGGGATTTCATTTATCTGGATTATCCATGAATAACGAGAAATTGAGGGAAATAGAGGGCAAGATCCGATTTTTTGAAATCGGGCTAGTGTCTCCGATTTCCAGACCATCTAACATCATTTCTTTTGAATTCATGAATGATCCAGGGTTATTTATTTAAAGCAAAATTGAAGCTGAGATTTAAAAAAGGAGGATTCAGTTATGAGAAAGATATGGGTTTTGGGTATAGTCATTTTGCTTGGTTTATTTCTTGCAGGTATGGATTCGCGATGGAGTGCCGATGGCAGTCGGCTTGCCCGACAGGGAATAGAGGAGCCATCTCTGACATCGCCTGAGCACTCTCCATTGTCTCCTGGAAGACAGAGGGGAGAAGCTCATAAGCTCCCAGGCACCATAACTATTAATACGGTTAGCCCAAGAGCGATCTATACTAACACTTCTCAGATTACTGTGTCTTATTTTCTACACTTAGCTCTTCCCCTTGTCGGCAGCTCTAGAGTAGCTGTAAAGATAGGTCTATTTTTGGATAATCAACTCAAGCAAACTCAGGAGATAAATAATTTTCCTAATGGAGAAACCCTCCGGTTATTCATCTCTTTTCCTGCTCCAAACCAGGCAAGAGATTATGTGTTGACCTTGAAGGCGGTAAGAGCAGACGTTTCTCCAGAAAGCGCCAGTTTGAGCCAGACATACGCTATAGGAGGAAGTCAAACTATCAGAGTGAACGAGGCCTTGCCCGATCTGATCATTGAGAGTTTTGAGGTGGGTGACCCGGATATGAGAACAGAAGGAAGTATCAGATGGGTTTATTTTCCTTGCAGGATACGGGTAAAAAATATTGGAGCGGCAAACGCAGGAGTATTTGGTGTGATAGTGAGAGAGACAAGCGATGGTCGGAAATTAAGGGGTCTTTGTGGCACCCAATCTCCACTTTCGCCAGGACAGAGCATATTGTTATCTTGCGAGATGGGTGACACTGTAGGAGGAGGAGCAGTCCAGGATATATATCGCCTGCAGGCAAAGGCAGACGATTATACTGGCGAGTTCCTAAGTCCGGAAAGAGCGGTTAAAGAATTGAATGAAGATAATAACCTTTCGCCGATTGTCGAAAAAAGGTCGCTTTATGTGAGAATAACCGTCCCTGCCACCGGATCCTTTCAAGCCTACAGGGGTGGCCAAATTGATGTTTTGGGAAGTTTTGGCACCTCCTTTGAAGGAAAGAGAGTGGCGATATTTAGGGGAGGCGTGCGTGAGGCCTATGCAGATGTCGTTAATTCCTCATATTATGGATCTACAATCTCAAAGCTTACGATTAAGATTCCCAATCAGGATAGCATTGCCCGGGGAGTGGTTCATAAGTTGCTCATTGTGGACAATAGGGATTTTGGGTTGAGCAATGCCATTGACCTGTATATCTGCAATCCGCTTAGACTCACCCAGGTCAAAATCCTGGAAAGCCAGTACTCCGGAGCGCTAATTAATGAACGTCATAGCACCATGGTCCTTGAAAAGGATGAGCGTTGCAGGAGAATCAGTTGGGCCTTGGCCAGGAATTATCCTGTCTTGGATACAGAGGTAAAAACCCTAGATGCACCTTTCATATTCATTCCTAACCTAAGGTTTGCCTCCAATGAGTACCGAACCAATGTTACGGTGGTTGTAAGGGATGCTTGTTTAGTCGGCTTTAGCGATGACTCTGAGGGAACATCCAGGATTCAAATTCCCATCTATAATTTATTCAAAAAGCAGATAGGTGTCCCAGGTATTACGCTTTTCTTGCCCTGCTTTAAGGTTCATATCGACCAAGCAGGCTCCTATTTTCAGGTTCCGGAGTTTTGCCCGGATAGAGGAGGAACATTTTTTAATTTTTCTACACCTGCCGTTAAGATAGTCCAGGACAATGCCCCTGATTTAAAGGTCTGGCTTAGAGACATTAACTGTACAGTAAGAACGGAGAACATCCTTACAATTTCCGGTGGAGTGGCCCGCTTTTGGCTCCCTTTTGAGACAGGAGGAGCTGATGAGGTAGGCTTGAGTTTTTGGTCTGGGGCAGAGCTTCCTGATATAAACCTTCATAAACTTGAGATAAATGTAGCCTTGCGTTTTTCGACAAATTGGCAGCTTGACCCTAACAAATTTGTTACGGTTGGTGGAGTCAAAGTGGATTTGGAGGCTGATATAAACGCAATACCAGATAGTGTAGTGGAGGCGTTTACTGGGGAAATAGAACCTATGATTGAACAGCAGCTGCAGAGAGAAATATCAAGGGCTCTTAATTCTCCAGATATCAAGAAACAAATTTTTGATAGTTTTATCAATAATATTTCTACTATCGTGGGCAGGCCCAATCCAACAATTCTCGCCGTTCAAGGCGCAGGAGACCAAATCGAGATACTCTATTATATCGTCCAATAAGAAGGGCCTTGATTCCCACAGATTCCCAAGCTTGGAATCCTTGACTTTTCCCAACATTTCGGCTAGTATGCGAGCTTAAATAGAAAGGAAGATAATACCATATATTGTATGATGAACAAAAAAATGCTCGATATATTGAATTTTCTGCTTGACATGCCCCAAAAAACTCCCCTATAATCCCATCAAAAAGGAAACGTCGGCTAATGAAAATCATTCCCAACAAACGATTGAAATACTATATTATGGCTGCTCTTTCTCTATTCTTTTTAGCCAGCGCTCCGATTGAATTTGGCAGAGAAACGGATTTTTTTCATGGATATCTGATCAAAACCCCCACCATCAGAGTCGGGCTCGGCGTTAATCTGAGCGATATCAAGATTTCCTCCTCCTCGGGAATGAAGATTTATGAGATCAGCCCTAACTACAAGATTTTGTCCGAGGATGAGGATCAGGTCTTTGTCAAGGGCCGAAAAGAGAAGTTAAACGAGAAATTTGTCATCCAGGTCTTTCAGACAAAAGATAGGGAAAAAGCTGAGGATTTTGCCGAGGTCCTTATGGCTAAGATTGACCATGCTGTCTACGTCTCTGAAAATACCGAGAGTGAGCTTTCAGGCAGGTTTCAGGTTAAAGTCGGAGATTTTCTAACAAGAAGCGACGCTTTAGGCTACATCAAGAGCCTGAATCAAATCGGGGTCGAGGATACCTGGATTCTGCGAGAAGAGATCACTGAAGAAGAGTCTAAACCCCTCTGGATTCTTGTCAACAACGAGCTGAAAAGCTTGAGCGATGACACTGTTCTCTATTTTATTCCCAGCCATCAGCGCAGTTTTCTATCTTTTAACGGGAACGATTATCGAGGCATTCTCGTTCTCAGAGCTACCCCAAAGGGTATAGTGGTTATCAACATCTTGAACCTTGATGATTACCTGAAGAGTGTCGTCGCCAGCGAGCTTTCCCCTTACACCTACTACAAACTTGAGGCCCTCAAGGCCCAGGCTGTGGCTGCCAGGACTTATGCCCTGAGAAATGTAGGGATGAATGAAGAGCTCGGCTTCGACCTCTCTGATTCCCCAAATTCGCAATACTATAAAGGGATGAGAGCAGAGCATCACCTGAGCAGCAGGGCCGTGGACATGACTCGGGGTGAGGCAGCTCTTTACAACGGGCGATTGATCAATGCCCTTTATACCAGCACTTGCGGAGGAATGACCGAGAATGTAGAGGATATTTTTGACGGGCCTCCTATCCCTTACTTGAAGAGCATTAAATGCATTTACGACCGCGACAATGAGTGGCTGGTGAAGGGCAAGAATTTGATGGAGCCTGTTCAAGTCAATGGAGGAGATGCAGGTCTTGATATTGCCTTTCTCCTCAGCCTAAAAGTGATTCCAGCGGAAACAAATGTCAGTGACTACAATAAGGAGGCTTCTTTTGCGGAGACTTTCAGCTGGATAAAGAACGCCTTTGCCTTTTTGAGAATAAAGAATGAAAAGTTTAATCAGAGCGTTTCCTCCTTGACCCCTGCAACTTTCTCCGGCCTCATTGTCGATGCCTTTGGCTGGGATGAAAGAGTGAAAAACTTGCTCCTTGATAAGGATAGAGATTCTATCATCATGAATTCAAATAACCTGAGAAAAGAAGAAAGAATAAATCTGGCCTATTTCGTCCAGGAGGGAATATTCCGCACTCCTGAGGAGATAGGGGATCCTCGTCGGCCTCTGACCAGAGGAGAAGTCGCTCATTACCTGAGGAAGGTTTTGGAAAGCTATAGAGAGCTGAGTCGTCCGGCAATTTTCAGAGCCATCGACGGAGACCGGATTGAACTGAAGGAGGAAGAAGAGAATAAGCAATTCTTCATTTCCCCCAGCCTTTTTCTCTTGAAGAGCAACGGCGGCAATAGCTCTTTTGCTTCCCAGCTTACCCTCTCCGCGGGGCAGGAAGTTAAGTTCATCGAGAATGACGGGAACCTTGGGTTATTGGAAGTCGTTTCTCCTTCTCAAACAAATGCCCTGGACCGGAACTCCTCTTTCCACCGCTGGAAGATAAGAATATCGCGCAAAGCCTTAGGAAAGAGAATTAATCAGTTTTATCCGATCGGCTCGCTTATTGACATCTTGCCGCAGAGGAGGGGGGAATCCAAGAGAGTGGTTGAGATGCTGCTCAAGGGAAAAGATGGACAGGCGGTTGTCAAGGGGATAAGAATTCGGAGGGTTCTGGGACTCAGCGAAACGCTTTTTGTCATAGACAGGGAATACGACAAGGAAGGAGCTATCACTCATTTCACTTTTAACGGCAAAGGATTGGGGCATGGAGTTGGGCTCTGCCAGGTGGGAGCTTTTGGAATGGCCCTGGCCGGAGCAGATTATAAGGGTATATTGAAAAAGTATTATCGTGGAATTAAAATAGGCAAAATTTATTAATCTGGAATGAGGAGCAGACCTTTGGATAAAAAGAACCTGAAAGAAAATCTCATTAAAATCCTCAAAGAAAAATCTCTGGTCACAGGCGTGACCCGAGTCCTCACTTCTGGAAGGACGAGTGATTACTATATCGATGCCAAAATGACGACTCTTGACCCCGAGGGAGCTTATATTACGGCCCAATTGATCCTCGATGAGCTCAAACCTTTTGAAATAGACGCCATCGGCGGCCACACCTTGGGAGCCGACCCTATCGTCAGCGCTGTGGCAACCCTGAGTTCTCAAACAGACCGCCCCTTGCCTGCCTTTATCGTCCGCAAGGAGCCAAAAAAGCATGGGGAGAGGAAAATGATCGAGGGCCCTTTCGAGAAAGGCTGGAAGGTGGCGGTCATAGATGATGTGGTCACAACAGGAGGCTCGACGCTGAAGGCCTGCCGCGCCGTGGAAGAAGAAGAGGGCAAAGTGGTTGTGACCCTGGCTTTGGTCGACCGGCTTGAGGGAGGTAGGGAAAATTTGGAGAAGAGCGGCTACAGGTTCATCTCCCTTTTGACCAGGGATGACCTGCTCAAATAGAGCCTGAAGACCTTATTTGAATTCTTTTTCTTGACTCTTTGGCTTCTTCTTTTTAGTGCTGTTCTTTTGACCCCGGTCTTCTTGTTGATTCATGAAGAAAGAGCTTAATTGATGACTTTATATTTCTTCCCGACTTTGGTGAAAGCCTCGACAGCCTTGTCCAGATGTTTTGTCTCATGTCCTGCAGAGAGCTGGACTCTAATTCTTGCCTGGCCTTTGGGAACAACAGGGTAGTAGAAGCCGATGACGTAAATACCTTCCTCAAGAAGGTCTCGAGCCATGTCCTGTGACAGCTTGGCATCGTTTTCGAACTTGCCGAGCAAGATGGGGACAATAGGATGGACTCCTGGCCTGATGTCAAACCCTGCTTTGGTCATCTTCTCCCTGAAATACTTCGTGTTTCTTTCCAGCTTATCCCGAAGTTCAGTGCTTTGGGAGAGAAGGTCGAAGACGGCGATCGATGCTCCGACAACTGCCGGGGCCAGAGTGTTGCTGAAGAGGTAGGGCCTGGAGCGCTGGCGGTAGAGCTCGATGATTTCTCTCCTGCCCGTGGCAAATCCCCCTGAAGCTCCTCCCAAGGCCTTGCCCAAAGTCCCGGTGATGATGTCCACTTTGGCCATCACGTTCCTGTACTCTGGCGTTCCTCTTCCTGTCTTTCCCACGAATCCGGTGGCATGGGCATCATCGATCATCACCAGCGCGTCGTACTTCTCGGCCAGGAAGCAGATTTTATCGAGCTCGGCGATGTCACCATCCATGGAGAACACGCCATCCGTGGCAACCAATCTGTAGCGTTTTCCCTGAGTCTGCTTCAGCTTATCTTCCAGGTCGTTCAGGTCCATGTGCTTGAAGATGTGGCGCTCGGCTTTGCTCAGACGAATGCCGTCGATAACAGAGGCATGGTTGAGCTGGTCGGTGATGATGGCATCCTCTGCTCCAAGGAGAGGCTCGAAGACTCCTCCGTTGGCGTCAAAGCAGGCGGCAAAAAGAATGGCGTCATCAGTCTGGAGAAACTTGGAAATCTTTTGTTCCAGAATTTTGTGGATATCCTGGGTTCCGCAGATAAAGCGAACAGAGCTCATGCCGTAACCCCAATCATCAAGAACCTGGTGCGCAGCTTCGATGACTTTGGGGTGGCTGGAGAGGCCGAGGTAGTTGTTGGCGCAGAAATTGAGGACTTTTCTTCCACCTTTGACTTCAATTTCTGCTGCCTGGGGAGTCATGATGATTCTTTCTTCTTTGTAGA
>CAZJXZ010000010.1:0-24804 GCA_964549955.1 uncultured Eubacteriales bacterium | reverse complement strand
TAAATTCTTCAGCAAAAAGAATCTCGCTGGGCCTCAAACAGGTCACGCCTCATCCTCTGGAGGTTCTCAAGCAGAAGTACAGTCCGGGTTCGAGAGTCAAAGGCACCATAACCAGCATAACGGATTTTGGAGCCTTCATGGAGGTCGAGCCCGGGGTGGAGGGCTTGATTCACATTTCTGATATAAGCTGGGAAAAAATCAAGCATCCATCCCAGAAGCTGAAGGTTGGCCAGGAGGCAGAGGCCATAATTTTGAACATCGATGTCGAAAAACAAAAATTATCATTGGGCATTAAGCAGCTTGCCGGAGATATCTGGGAGGATTTCTTCAAGCGACAGAAGGTCGGAGACCTGGTCAAGGTGAAGGTCGTCCGTTTGACAGACTTTGGGATTTTCGTTGAAATCACTCCCGGAATCGAAGGCATTGTCTTCCTTTCCGAACTCGACGAGAAAAGAATCGAAAATCCTGAAGAGGATTTCTCTGTAGGGCAAGAGCGCTTGGCCAAAATCGTCAAGATGAACCCTAGAGAGAAAAAAATCTCGCTCAGCTTCAGACAGGCCCAGCTCGACCTGCAGAAATTGGAGTATCAAAAATACATTCAGAATCAAAAAAAATTAACTCTCGGCGATGTCTTCAAGGAACAACTCAAGCAAATCCGCTCTCCACAAAAACCGATAAAAAAGGAGGGAAAAGATGATTAAAGCCGACCTAATCAACAAAATTTCCAAAGAGATGAACATTCCCAGACAGGAAGCAGAAGTCGGAGTGAATCTCTTCTTTGAAACAATTAAAGAAGCAATCTTAAAGGGGGAAGAGATCGAGTTAAGAGGATTTGGAAGCTTTCGCTTCAGGCAAAGAAATTCGAGAGCAGGGAGAAACCCTCGGACTGGGGAGCCAGTTCATGTCCCCTCCAAAAAGGTCTTGTACTTTAAGCCGAGCAAGATTCTCAAGAACATGATTAACACCAAATGATGCAGTACATCTCGGCTCCCTGGAGAGAGGAATATGTCCGAAAAATTTTGAAGATGAGCAAATGCATTTTTTGCCAAGCGCTTAAAGCCGAGTCCGACCGAGAGGCTTTCATCCTCTTCAGAGGAGTCCACAATTTCATTCTCCTCAATAAATATCCTTACACAACGGCTCATCTCTTGATTGCTCCTTACAAACACACGGCTTCGTTCGAAAAGGCAAGGAAAGCATTGACCGATGAAATGATAGACCTTCTCAAGTTGAGCTTGAAAATTTTGAGAAAGGAATATCAACCCCACGGCTTCAACACCGGAATGAACTTGGGCCAGAGCGCTGGAGCAGGAGTCGCGGACCATTATCACCTCCACGTCATCTTACGCTGGGCTGGTGATTCAAATTTCATGCCCATTGTCGGCAAGACAAAGGTGATGATCGAGAACCTGGAAGCAACCTATGACCGCCTCTTTCCTCTTTTTCAGAAGATAAGAGCAGATTAAAAAATTAGCTCCTGGCAAATCTCCTTGATGAAGCTAGGGGCTTCAAGCCCGATGAAAGAGAAGAAAAATGAACTTTGAGCTTACAGAAGACCAGAGGCTTCTGCGGGAAATGGTCCAGGAATTTGCCCGGAAGGAGATTGCACCTAAAGCCAAAGTCTTAGAGCAAAATCGCCAATTCCCTAAAGAGCTTTTAAAAGAGTTGGCAAACCTTGGAATCCTGGGCATGACCATTCCTCCTGAATATGGGGGAATAAAAACTGACTATCTCTCTCTCATCCTTGCTCTGGAAGAAATCAGCCGGGTTTCTCCCTCGCTGGCCGTCATCGTCAGTGTTCATTGTTCTCTCTTCTGCTATTCCATCATCACCTTCGGCAGCAAAAGGCAAAAGGAGAAATACCTTCCTCAAGCAGCCAAAGGGGAGATCCTCGGAGCCTTCTCCCTGACAGAGCCGGGCGCAGGGTCAGATGCCGCAAACTTGAAGACAAAAGCCACAAAGAAAGGCGATGTTTATCTTTTGAACGGGACAAAGGCCTGGGTCACCACTGGAAGCGAAGCCCAGGCCTCAATCATCTTTGCCCTGAGCGAAGTTTCACCTGGAAAGCAAAAGCCGAGCGCCTTTATTGTTGAGAGAGATTATCCTGGATTCCTGGTTTCCAAGATCGAGGATAAGATGGGGCTTCATTCTTCCCCTGCAGCAGAGTTCGTCCTTGAAGACTGTCAAGTTCCTGCTGAAAACCTTCTGGGAGAAGTAGGAATGGGGACAAGAATCGCTCTTCAATGCCTCGACTGCTCGAGAATAGGCATCGCTGCCCAAGCGGTTGGGCTCGCCGAGCAAGCATTGGAAGAAGCCGTTAAATATGCCAAACAGAGAGAGGCCTTTGGCAAGAAAATTTCTGAGTTTCAGGCCATTCAGTTCATGATCGCCGACATGTCCACGCTCACCGCCGCGGCCAGGCTTCTGGCTTATAAGGCAGCGAATCTAAACGACCGCGGCAAGCCTTTTAGCAAAGAGGCTTCTATGGCCAAGCTCTTTGCTTCAGAAGCAGCCAACAAAATCGCTTACATGGCTCTGCAGATTCACGGAGGTTACGGCTACTCCAAAGAATTCTTTGTTGAGCAGCTCTACCGGGATGCCAGGGTTTTGACCATCTATGAAGGGACTTCTGAAATTCAAAGGCTCGTCATATCGAGACATCTTCTCCAAGAGCAATAAGCAATGAGGTATAATTAAGGAGCAAGCTGCAATGCTCAAAACGCATGCTGCTCTAAAAACAATTTGAGGTGATACGATGCTAAAAGCAATGAGAAAACACTTCAAGCTCTTGGCTCCCACCTTGTGGATAGTGATTGCAGTCTTTATCATCGCCATTTTTGCTGTCTGGGGAGGAGGGCAACAATTAGGAAGAGGAGAAGGACCCTCGACTCTCGCCAGCGTCGGGGGGAAAAAAATCTCCAAAGATTTTTATTATCAGACCCTCAGAGACAGGCTTGAAGCTTTAAAGGCAGAGTTTAAAGAGCTCAACATAAACTTGATCCAGCAGCTCAACATTCCCCAGCAGGTCTTGGGGGAGATCATCAGGCAAAATCTCTACCTTCAGACGGCTCGTCAGATGGGAATCAAAGCCTCAGACGAGGAAATTAGGGAGAAAATAAAAACAACTTTCCAGAGGGACGGAAAATTCATCGGTTTTCAAGAATACAAGAGAATTCTAAATTGGAATCGCCTTTCCGCCGCTCAATTCGAGGAGAGCTTGAGAAAGGAGATCATCATCAACAAGCTCCTCAAGGTCTTGACCGCAGGAATCGCTATCACTCCCGAAGAGCTCTGGGAGAGCTATAAAAACACTAATGAGTCGGCAAAGATGGAATATGCTGTCATTGAGACGAACAAGATGGAAATTAAGCAAGAGCCTGCGGAGAACGAGGTCAGGGAGTATTTTGACAAGAACAAGGAAAAATACAAAATCCCTGAGAGGCGTGAAGCTGCCCTTGTTTTCCTCAATACGAATGACTTAAAAAAGGAAGTCAAGATTCTCGATTCAGAAATCGACAAATACTATAAAGCGAACACGTCTCAATTCCAAGAGCCTGAAAAAGTGAGGGTCAGCAGAATCTATCTGCCTTTCGAAAACAAGCCAAAAGAGCTTGTCCTGGCAGAAGCTCAGGGCATCCTGGAGAAAATTCGAAAAGGCGAAGACTTTGCTGAATTGGCAAAGGCAAACTCCAAGGACAAAAAAGCAGCGGAAAATGGAGACTGGGGGCTTTATGAGTGGAAGACTTTATCTTCCCAGGAGCAAAAGGAAATAGAAAGGCTTTCCCAGGGTGAAACATCCGAAGCCTTGGAGCTCGACGATGGGGTATCTATCATCAAAGTTGCCGAAAAAAAGCCCTCTTTCACCAGGCCTCTTGAAGAGGTTAAAGACAAGGTGCGCAGCATTCTCGAAGACCAAAAAGCAAGGGAAATGGCTGAAGAGAGGATTTCCAGGCTGGAGAAGGACGCCCGCAAAGAGAAAAGCCTCGATGCGGCTGCAAAAAAAGGAGGCTTTCCAACGAGAAGCACTGGCCTTCTCAAAGAGGGGGATGCCTTTGAAGATATCGACTCTTCAGGCATGATCAGCACCGCTCTCTTCCAACTCAAAGAGAAAGATATTTCCTCGCCCATCTTTACTTACCGAGGAGTGGGAATTGTCGAACTCGAAAAGGTCGAGGCGCCGCGTCTGGCAAATTTTGAGGAAGTGAAGGATAAGGTCAAAGAGGAGCTCATCGGCTTAAGAAAAAAAGACGCGGCCCTGGAAAAAATGAAAAACGCCAGTTCAGAGCTCAAAGCCACAGGACTCGAAAAGCTGGCTGAAAAATACAAGCTTGAATACAAGACTGTGGAAGAGCACAAGCGTGGACAATATCTGGGCATCATCGGCGAAAATTCAAAAGTCGATGAGCTGGCTTTCTCTTTTCCCCTGAATGAAGGAAGCGAGCCCATCGAGTTTAAAGACGGATATGTCTTGCTAAAAGTTCTGAGCAGGAAAGAGGTCAGCCGGGAAGAGTTTGAAAAAAACAAAGAAAAGGAAAGAGAAAACCTGCTGGAGGCAAAAAGAAACAAGTTTCTTCAATCCTATTTGCTGAAACTGGAAAAAGAGCGTCAGGTTAAGATCAGGTATGACCTCTTCCTCAAGGTAAACTCTGATGTCCTTTCCAGGTATGGAGGGGAAGAAAAATAAGCCTGAGGAAATACCTCGACAGTGCCCCGATTATTAAGACGCATATTTCTTAGCCGTGCTTTTTTCTGCAAAGGAAGATTTACGGGCATAATGGCTCATTTCTTAATCTGCTGTTCTGTTTCCACAGCAAAAAATTTGAAATTTTTATAGGTTATTTTAATCACCGATTTTGTCTCCCGCCGGTTCGGTATTAAACTCGGATATTCAATCCGAACTGAAGTCTGGTCCTGGAATAACACCCCGTTTTTCTCTACCTGGAATTCATAAGTCCTCAGGAAAAATGGCCTGACATTAAGAAGAATGGCGTCACTCAGCACATCGTCATATCCGTCAAGCGGCACGCCTTCGATCTCGCCCCTGAGGATCTGAAAATGCTTTTTATCCACCCATACTTTAGCAGAACGAACGTCATCTGCGTCTACGAATTTTGGGACGGCTTCTAAAATATAAGCGTCCTTGCCGAATACTCGATCTTCTTTGAGAATTCGGTAATTAAATAAAGATTGATGATCGTTATCGAAAATCTTGAGCAAAGAAACGACCGGCGAGAGTACAGAATAACGATCTTCTTCCAAGAGTTTAACTTCGTCTTTTATTTTTAGCCCATTTTCATTTAGCAGGATCCGACGTTCCTTGATATCTCCAAACCTCCTGATTAACTGGTAGTCACTGTTATAGATAAGCCTTTCTATCTTTCTAGGATCCATAATCTGAGGAGAATCAACTAAAATGCCGATCATGCCCCTGGTGTCTTCATAAAAAACTTGTTCATATCTTTGCCTCACCGTAGCCAGCCTGTCAGGCGGTTTTAGAAAATGGTTAGTCTCTTTGATTGTTTCTTCGCAAACAAAAAAAAGAGCCGCGTCGGCCATTTTCTTACAATATTCGGCGAGATCATGAAGTGTTTTCTCCAATTCCTTTCGAGAGGCATCGTCTGCGGGTTCCGGCATCTCTTCGGTATACTTGATTCCTTGTGAGTAAGCCGCAGGATCAAAAGTGAATGTGTAGTTGAACGCGGCACGAACTGGTTTCCCTCCTCGAAGGACAGGTTCGAACTTCCACGACCAAAACGCCTGAGATGCTGTGTAGTCGAGGTAAGGGTGAAGGGATGAGAGCACCTGCACCATCTGGACAATCCCCTTTTCGTCGATCGAAACTCGAAGCCCGACATCCCCCTGAACGCCGCGTCGTCTCAATTCATTCGGATAGAGAGGAAAAACCTTGTCCACGGGCTGAGGCGCTGGAACGAGATTTGCTGCAGGCGGTGCCTTAAGGGTTGGGGAAGCCTTGCGTTTGGCTCCTGGCTTTTCGGCGGTCAATTTAACCACCAGAAAATAAGGCCGGTTCTGATGAGGCACGCTGACGATAGCCGGATCGTCGAATCCGAGTGTCAACACCTGGTCTGCAATTATTTGCATCTTATCTTCGTCTTGGGCTGCATTATAAGCATTGCGAAGCATTGTTCTGTCGTCCTTTTCCGGGCGAAGGACGCCTTCCTTGGTTTTCGAAAGCACGAGATGCAGCGCCACTTGCGTCGGAGTAAGGACTTTATGAGCCAAATTGATGCGATAAGCAATCTCCCTGCCCAAAACCACCTTGCGGAAAGGGAGGTCTTCTCTCTGTGTCTGTTTGAAAAAGAACAGGTCATCGAGCGTTCGAAGGCTTTTAGCATCCAAAAGGAAATCGATAACGGACGCTTTGAACGCATTTTCCGAATCTCCAGCCGAAGCCTTGAGAGATGCGAACTTCGAGTTAGAGGAGAGCGGTATAAATTCAACTTGTGCCAGTCCGGGCTGCCCCTCCATCAATGTCCCTTGAAAAAGCCAGATCCGGACGTTTATTTCTTTCGGACCTGCGAGGCTGATGTCCGCTAAAAGCAAAAAGGCAATAACAAAAATCAGAGCTACATGCATTTTGTTCATTCTCTGCCTCCCCCTTCTATTAAAAAATGAAACCTTTCTATGGACCCGAGTTTAGAAGATGGGATAACCTGACTTCGCCCGGTTTCGATGATAGCGAACGCACTCCGTGAGAATTTTTTCAGGTGCCTTCCAATAGCTTTGGCGAAATATCCATCGGCCGAAAGATACGCCCAATAAATTCTTGTATTCCCGCAAACTTCTTCCTCATGACTCGTCGTGCCTCTTTTGTTGATCTGAAACGTACCCGCTACATTGACCTGCGGCGGGAGTTGGATAGTGAAGCGAACAAAGTCACTTTTGATTGCCATCTCGTTGGTCCATTAATATCTTCATTTGGTACTGAGCCCACCTAAGCCTAGTTGTTGATGAAATTCATGAGCGCTCCTATTTTCGAGCCTGTAGATGCCGTCGATGAATGGCAGGTCGATCGGACGGTGATAGTTATAATAAGAATTTAGTTTTCGGCTGCGCTGGCCGACTGAGCATCTTTGACTCGACTTTCCCATCAATCATCGAGGAAAATGGTAAATCAAAAATCAAAGAGATGTCAAGGACAGCTTGAGCTTGAGCCGTTCTTGACATCTTTTTTTGTCTTTATTTATGCTTCCTGACGATGATTGGATGGAATAGGAGCGAAAATGCGGGCTCGGCCAGCGCTGCCGAAAACAAATTTCATATAACCTAAGCTTGGGTTTAATCGAACAGCACTCCTATCTTTTAATTGGCGGTAGGGATGAAAGGGGCAGGCGCCAGACCCCGCTGTCTCCGCTGCCGGCAAAGAGGTATGACGCGCTCACAGCGAGCGAAAGGATTTTCGTGTCAAACAGCCTGTCGTTGAGCGCCTTCCAGGTGGCGCCGTTGTCTGTCGAGAAGAATACGCCTTCGCCATCGGTGCCGGCAAAGAGAGAGCTTCCGCTCGCAGCAAGGGCCTTGATGGCCGCCTCTTTCGGCAACCCCTGGTTCACGGCCTTCCATTTTTTCCCGTTGTCCGAGGTCAGGAAAAGCCCTGCCCCGGTACCCGCGAAGAGGTGCTTCCCGGAGGCCAGCAAACAATGGACGTGAGTCCCGTTTGGCAATTTCAACGGGAGCTCCAGCCACTTTTTACGGGAGTCCGAGAAGAAGTAGACGCTGCCGAGTTCTGTCCCGGCGAAGAGGTTATTGCCGCTGGCCACGAGACTGATGACACAGGGCTCCTCGGGCATGCCCTGGCCGGTCGGCTTCCAGCTTTGGCCTGAATCCGAGGACACGTAGACGCAGAAATCGGTTTGGCCGGCAAAGATCTTTGTTCCGATAACCACAAAACAGGATATCCATATTTCTGGCGGTGCGCCGAGTTCTCTAAAGAAGGACTCCATGGCAAAGCCTGTGTTGACCGGTTGCCAGCTCGCGCCGTCGTCCCTTGTTCGAAAAACCCCGCGATATTCCGTGCCCGCAAAAAGCTCCGAGCCCATCACTGCCAGACAGGTGACAGGGGGCGGCGTCCTAATCCCGATGGTGGCCGGGATAGCTATTGCCCCACTGATCATTCTCCAGCTCGCACCGTCGTTCTCGGTCAGGAAAACGCCGCTGCCCTGTGTCCCGGCGTAGAGCTTCGCGCCGCTTACGAGCAAAGAATAGACGGGGCTTTTGGGCGGACCAGCAGTCTGCTCCCAGTGAGCATCGACCGCTGGTGAGAGACCGAGAAAGATCCCCAGACAGCCCAGGAAAACCATAACACGTATTCTCATAGGAAATACCTCCCCTTTTTCACAATTCGATTGTCCTTTTAGGAGATCAGCATAACGCCGGTGGCGGAAAGGTGTCAAGCCGCTGTATCTGACCCAGCACATTTATATTCTGCGATAGCTAAGGCTCAAGATACTTAAAAGGCTATGAAGGTAAATGCTTTGTTGCAGTCAGATCATTATTTAATGCTATTTTATGCCAGGTTTTTCATAGGACAGATCTTGACAAGGTTCCCCTGGAATACTATTTTTTAATGCCGATATTGAGTTCTTTCTTGATTATCTTTAGAAAACAGAAAGCAACTCTTTATTAATAGCTATGATAAACATATCGCGGCGACAGTTTATCCATTCAACCTTGCTTTCTTGTGCTGGTCTTTTATCGCCAAGACCCCTGAAATCTCTAGCTGGCCGAACATCGGCCTATTCACAGAAGATTTCTTCTCCGGAACATCGATTTCGAGTGCTGGCAGACCTTCATGCCCATCCAATGCTGAATGATTGGGTGCGGCGTTCGCCGCTTGCTGTCAAGTCTCCCCGTTTAGCGACAATCATAGAAAACATAGCCAATACCACAAGTGTGAAGTGGAAGAGTTGTCATCAAGCGGGTATCGACTTGGTCTGTGCGGCACATTTCAGTGTTTTCGACGAATTAGCCTCGATGCCAACTGATCCTAACCCTGAAGCTCCAGCGAACACACTTCGGATGATGGATCTAATGGAAGAAGAACTTGCGGGTCCTGCCGCGCCTTATGCCAGGTTGGCCCGCAATCATAAGGAGCTCCATGACCTGCTCAAGGCCCGGAGAGGGCATAAGGACTTTCGTGTCGCTGTGCTGCACGCTATAGAGGGAGGGCAGGCATTAGGAGGAAGCCTTGAGCCTTTGGGTGTATTTGCCCGGAGAGGTGTAGCCTATATCACTTTGACTCATTTCCTCTATAAAGGAATCGCCACTTCCGCGGTCTCTTTTCCATTCTTTCCAGACACAGAAAGCCGCTGGCCCAACCAAGGATTGACTGAGTTTGGAGTTGAACTCATAAAAGAGATGGAGAAACTGGGAATCATTGCTGATGTCAAGCACTGTTCTTCAACCGCCGTAGAGGATGTTCTCCGGGTTGCCAAGAAGCCGATCTCTTCAACCCATTCATCGGTGCGAACGCTTGCCGACCATCCTTATTCCCTCTTCGATGAACACATACAAGAAATCGCTCGTCGAGGAGGGATTATTGGTGTTTTTCTTTCTCCTTTTTCATTATCGAATTACAGCAATCCGCAAATCGCCAAGGATTATGGAACTCTCAGGGACGTAATACGGACCATCCGCCACATCACAAAAATCTGCGGTACGCATAAACATGTGGGAATCGGAAGCGATTTTGCCGGATACGTGAGCGGCCCAAAAGAGATGTCTGATCTGGGAGAAATCGATATACTGCGCAATAAGCTTCTTGTGGAGTTCGATAACGATGAGGCTGTTGTCGAGGATATCATGGCCAACAACGCTATAGAGTTTATTCTCAAAAACTGGAGAGCTGGGACTTAAGCAGATGAGGACAGCTTTAAGAGCGACAGTATTCGTCATCTTTTTAACCTCGATTGCGCCCTCTCCCACCTTGGCCTGGGAAAGAGATGAGCATCGTCAAATCGCTGATGAGGCCTTTGCTGCTGTTCTGGCTGAATGTGGGATGGAAATTCAAAAGATGTTCATGACTTCTTCTTCGGAGATTCTATCTTTCCGCTTAGGAAAAACGTTATGGAGAGGCAAGACATTCGGAGAGGTCAGCGCCTGGGCCTCAGGAAATGATGTCTCATCTTCGCGGTTTCATGAACGGGGCAGAACGATTTCTCAGCAGCTCGCTCCCATCTCTGCATCCATCATCAAAACCATTTGGAGCGAGCACGCGGGGAAAAATCTTTCAAATGACCAAACCATGACTATTCCCTGGCCTCCTATCCATTCAGCAGAGCTGTCAAAACACAATGTTATCGCCAATTACCTTGTCCATCATATTACGGCTCTTCGCCTGGCTCAAATCGCCAGCCAAGAAAATGAGAGAGGAGAAGAAGCTTTGCGACGGGCTCTGGTCTACGAAGCAATGGCGCAAAGCTACCTGACTGATGCCTTCTCCTCAGGCCACATGTTTGTTCCTATAAATGATGCACTCTCAAAGCTTCACCCCATCAATAACAGAGAAGCTCACGATTTTTTCCGGAATGAAGGCGCGTACGTGTTGAATTCCCGCGGCGATGTATGGCAAACCTTTGGCGATAAGCTCCTCTATTGGTATGCTCCCACATACAGACATGTTCTGGACGCCTGTGTCACATCTTTACGGGAGTTGTTTCTTGTCTTCTATGTGTCAGGAAAAATCGAGACAATGCCGGAAGGCCTGAAAGAATGGGCACAGTCTTTATTTCCTGGTGTATCTGTCGAGGAGATGGCAAAAAACTGGACAGAGATTCAAGATGGAGAAAAATATTATTCCGAGGTGAGGATGCCGACACTTCTTCTCTTGCCCATTCCCATATCTGCAACCTGGAGCGTGCGTTCGGATAAAGTGGATGAACACGGAATCCACCAGAGAAAGCACTATCCACAATTCAGAGAGCGAGGATTGCATGATCCGGATCTGGAAGGAATTAGCATGGATTTTATTTATCCAAGGGAGGCAGTTCCAGAATGGATGATTCCTGATTTTCTAGAAGATAATGCTCCTGCTGATCTAGTCAAATCTCATCCAGACATAGCATCTGTGCGTTATATTCAGAATAGAGAATTTCCTCCGAGTTATAGAGGAATTCTCCTTCATTTGGGAGGAGGAACGATATTCGACAGAAGTGGGAGCGGCTTGGGCAGCATGGCCGGCCTTGGATACGGATTGACAGACAAATGGCTCTTAATCAACAAGGTCTCATTTGACCTCAAGGTGATGCCTTCTCTCGATGAAGGGAGCCGATTTTTAATATCTCCCATCTTCGGATTCGGTCTCAATTTGCCGGCGCCACTCAAACTCTGGAAGGCTTATCGCTTTGAAATCGGTTATGCTTTTGGACTGCAGTCTCCGTACAAAGAAAATGGATTGAATCTCGCTCTTGGCATAGAATCACCGACAATCCAGCTTGGATTCACTTACGCCGGGCTAACGCTTCGCCTTCTGTATAGAAAATATTATTTGGAGCGAACGATACAAGGGATTTTTTTTGAACTGGTTGTTCACTAAATTCCTATCCGTTGGCTCAATGTTTGCCGGAAGACACAAAATTATTGAAGAACTGGCCAAAGCGGCAGGGGGAAGGTTTTGATATTTTTTGCAAATGAATTAAGAGATGTGGAATAGCCCAATGGTCGTTTTAGCTATTCGTTCAGGACATTCAAGATCAACCTCGATGGATATTGCGCTGAATGGAACACTTTCTGATGGGCGATAACGGTTCGGACGCCGGTGGCGATAACTTCGCTTGTGTTAAGGTTGCGGTTGAAGCGGGGAAAATTGCTTGAGCTGATTTCCAGCCTTATCCGGTGTCCCGGATTGATTTTAAGCGCGGTGTACCCCAGATCAATGTTCCATTCATAAACCTCACCGGGAGTCAGCATTTTCGCTTCTCCGCCCTCGCGGTATCGCCCGCGCAGAATTCCATCATTAACAATGAGTGCCTTCCCGTTGGGATAGACGTCAACCAATTTGGCTGTAAAGTCTGTGTCAACGGCGCTGGTGGCGGCATATAATTTTACTAAGACCGATCCGACGAAAATAAGAGGTTCATCGAAAGTTTCTGTGGAGTAGACAAGCACGTCAGAGCGTTGCTCGACTTTATTCTGTTTAGTCGGGCCGGCTTTCCATGGTAACATCCCTGCACCACCTTTTGTCGGTACCGGCTTCAGAGGGTCGTAGTCGAATGAGTCCGATGGTTCGTCAGCTCGAGAAGCTTCGGTTGAAAGTCGGCCTTTTCCCTTGAGTGAATTGGCATCACCGGAACTGGAGAGATAAAAATTCATCTCTTGTGTGCCGTCGGGCGGCCATTTGTCGAAATCGCGCCACTTGTTTTCGCCCATGACATAGATGTGAACAGGTTTTAATAAATCAATGCCATTGTTGATTCCTTTAAGCCAGCGGTCAAACCACAGAAGGCAGGGTTTGAGGCCCTTGTCCAGCGCATCTTTCCAGCCCCAATCCACGTTTTTCAGGCTGGTGTTATAGAAAGCATGGCTCCATGGGCCTACTATCAGTCGAGCCTTCGGGGCATCTGGACCTCTCGCCTGCCAGCTTTGAAATTCGCGCAATTGATCGGTGTTGAAGATATCGTACCAGCCGCTTACGAATAGCGCCGGGGCCTTAACCTCGCTTATCCGGTTGGAAAAATCCAGCGGTTTCCAGAACTCGTCATGTGTCGGATGCGCAAGCATATCGTCAAAGAACGGCCATTGACCCCGACCGACATTATCCGCTTCGATAAGCGGCAAGTGCCAATATGCGCGTTTAGGATGACCCGCAAAAGTCTTGCTTTTCCGATGCAGGTTCTTTATCCCCCACCCAAGACACGTTTCGAGCTTCAACGTCCCGTTGGTGTAAGAAAAGTGGTAAATATTGGCGGTGATGATCAACGGAGCCATGGCGTCAATGTTTGGGTTGCTTGGCGCGAGCGCCCACTGGGTATATCCGTGATAACTTAATCCCCACGTGGCTATTTTGCCATTGCACCATGATTGCTTTTTCACCCAGTCGATAGTGTCGAGGCCATCATTTTCTTCTGTGACAAATGGGTAAAATGTTTCAGAACCGCCTTCCGACCTGTATCGGCCGCGGGTGTCTTGCACCAGGACGGCGTATCCGGCGCCAGCGAAATATTTTGCCAAAGGCTCGACGGATTCATGGCCATACGGCAGCCGATTCACTATGCACGGCCATGGGCCTTTTCCAGCCGGGTGATAGAGAACGGCCGCCAGGCGAATTCCATCCCTCATAGGAACATAGATTTTTTTATTTTCTATCACTTTTTCTTGTGGACGAGGTATTGGCACAAGATTGACCGGATTACAGCTTGGAAGCAGGAAAAGCAGAAAAAGAATTACACCAACTCGTATTGATTTGAAACTTCTCAATTTTACACCTCGAATTGATATTTTCTATTTTCAAGCACAAGGGTTTATGACTTCTTTTCTGTGAGTAGATAGAACTTAGCTTTGGGATTTTTTATATAACCATGCTCAATTTATAATTTGAGATGGGTCCTTATCCACAGACGTAAATCGTGAAAACCTGCCGCTTTTCCCAAAAAACACAGCCAAATGCTTCCTTCGACGAGAGAAGATTACCTACTTTCAAAGACTCTATCCGAAACTGCACGTACTGTCAACAATCGAGATTTTTAGCAGTTACCAGGGCATGTAAAACAGGGCACTTATAGAAATAACAGCAGGCACTCCTCACGATTGTTGGATGAGAGAATAGGAGCGAAAATGCGGGCTCGGACAGAGCCGCCGAACACCAATTTCTTGTTACCCAAAGAAGAGGGGAAGAGCGTCATCCGGCGTGCATACGAAAAAGCGGCCAACCTGCTCGACCTTCTGAATATTTGGGAATGGCGGGGCTCGCTTGATTTTGCCCATAAAAATTCTTGCGCCAAGAATGTGCGGCTGGGGAAAAAGGGGGATGAGTTGTGTCCCCGAATTAGGGCTTGCCCTCGAGGTCTTCCAGCCATTCCTCCATGGCCCGGATATGGAGGTCGATCGCTGTATCGATGTCTGCGGGCGGAGTGATGCCCTTCGCGGCGCAGTATTCGCCGAGCGAGGCGTCGATGTCCTGCCAGGGGGAGAGATGAGTGGCTGGCACTGGGGCGGGCTCGTCCGTTGGGCCCGTTTCCGGTTCAGTCTCGGCCCCTGTGTCCGACCCTGCTCGTAACTCGCCATGCTGGCTCGGCTCCATGCCGGCCGCCGTGGCCTTTCTCGCTTCTGGTTCAGCCTCTTGGCCGAGCTCCGGATCAGGCTCGACGCTTCCCAGGAGCTCGATCATGCGGCGGTAGATCTCGCCGTAACGCCGCGACCATACGAAGTAGGATTTGACGCCTTGAGACTCGAGGAATTCGGCGACCGTGCCCTCGCGGCCGATCACAGCTTCGCAGTCGGGCTGAGTGGCGTACATCGCGAACGACTCCCGGCCTTGCGAGTCAGTCTTCCTTCCCAAGGGATATAGGCGGCAGACCAGGGGACGGCGGGCGTGGACGCGGCATCCGTCTGGGCCGACGAACACGCAACGGCCGTCCTCGGTTGTGCGCAGAGCGGTGCCGCCCTGCTCCGTGTAGCGTGAGAGTAATTCGGTCGTGCCGATCCCCAACGCGCGTGACATCCCCAGGATCTCGTGGGGTCCGACCAGGATGACCTTGTTCTGGCAGCAGCGGCTGCAAGCGCGGCAGGTGAAGGAAAAGGGGCTCTCGCGGCAGAGATCAAAAGTGAGATGCCGCACTTTTTCGTGGCTCAAGACCCGGCTACGGCTCCGGCCTCAGATTTTGCCCTCGATCTTCAGCATTGACTGCTGAAGAATTCCGAGCCTGTACCACTTGATGTGGATGGTCGCGTTCATGTCGTTCTGTAGGTGTTTCAGAACGACGGACGGGAAGTCGGCGGTGTGGAGGAGCTGATCCCCCGCGTACCACTTGACCTGCGCCCGCTCCCACTTGATCTTGTGCTGCCGCATCAGCTCCGCTTGGTCCAACTTGAGAAACTTGCTCTCGACCTGCGGGCCGGTTTCTCCTTCGCCGTAAAGGAAGCCGAACGAGGCGCAGAAGGCCGCTGCCGCCCCGGCGAGCTTGAGCGCGTCACGCCGGCTGAGGATCCTGTTTTCCTTGTTTTTTCCCATGGCCCGATTTTAGTCAGGCCGGTAGGGCTTGTCAAGTCTCTTTACTTCAGTCTCTTTACTTCAGTCTCTTTACTTCAGCCGTTACCGCCAAGCCGATTACATAATAAAACCTGTCCCCATAATTCAATCGACGGTCATCGGTGTGACGACCATGACGGCGATCTCGATCAGGATCTTTGCGCACTCCTCTGCTTTTCCTTGCTGAAGTTGTGACCGGGACGTTTGGAGTCGCCGCCGGGCATATTCTGTAGCTGCGGCTAGGTTCTTAATCTCAGCGGGCATCATGAATTTCCGGCCGGAGTGGACCAGGACAAAACACTCGTTGGGCAGGGCAATTCCTTCTGGATTGAATATCGATGTCTTCTCGAACAAGCTTTTGGCCTCTGTCATCTTCTCATCAAACTCGGTAGGAAATGATAGGCTCGGAAACGTCCGGTCCGACCGTTTTGTTTACGACAATTGGCAAAATCATGATGAAAAGCTAAAATAGGCCTGAACTCGGATCCGCAATAAAAATAAATATGTCAGCCGCCCGTAAACATTCCTCCCCCATGAAACGGTTACTTGTTTTGAAGAGCAATGGACATCACGCTCGCGTCTCAAAAAAACGGAATCTGCTGCGGAGAAGCCGGCCCGATTCATCTCGCGGAGAACCCTGTGCCGGACGACAAGACTTTTTACGAGGATTTGATCGCGCCGATTGAATCCCAGATGATGCGCTCCATCTGGCGCGTCGTTCGCCAGTCGGAGCTTGCCGAAGATGCTCTCCAGGACGCCCTGGCCATCATCTGGCGCAAGCGGCATGTTATCCGTCGCCACCCCAATCCCAGGGCGCTCATCCTGAAGATGTGCCTGGATGCCGCGCGCGATTCCTTAAGGAAGAGATACCGCTTTCTCCCTCGGCATACGGCCTCGCTGTCTGCTGAAAGACAGGACATCGCTGATCCTTCGGAAATCGGCCGCCAAAAAAGGAAGCAGCTGGAAGACGAGGTTCTGAAAACCATCATCCGCCTTCCCAAGAAACAGGCAGCGGCGGTTTTGATGAGAATCGTCCAAGACCAGCCCTACGACACGATCGCCGCAGCTTTGGGATGCAGCGAAATTACGGCCAGAATCCTGGTCTCCAAGGGCAGGGCGCGGCTGGGTCGCTGGCTCTCATATCTGCGGCCCGATTCCCTGAAGGAGGGGTCCCGATGAAAAAAGAAAACCTTCGAAACATGGACGTCGATGGGCTTCTGAAAAACGTCTTGGATGAACGCCTCCCGGCTGAAGCCGAGCGCCGGATGCAAGGACGCCTAGCTGATTTCAGGAAAAGGATCGAGCGGCCTGAGCAGGGAAGGCAGACGGGCGCCGCGAGAATTTGGCAGAAGCTGTTCAGGCCTGAAGCCTGGCTGTGGACGCGCTGGATATTCAATAAGCAAGCCCTGGTGTTTTTATCCATATTCATGCTGGCCGTCGGCGGATTCCTCCAGGCCACCGGCCTCCGCAGCGTCGTGGCGGAAAATCTAACGAGCCTGAGAACATCGGTATCCGTCGCGGACAGCATTCGGCGGTCTGGATCCATGGAGTGCAGGGTCCAAGTGGCTGCGAAAGAGGGAGTTCCCTCGGATTATGTCATTCGCTGGATCCAACCCGGCATGGCGCGAGTAGATGTCCAAAAGCCCGGGGAGGTTCGAGAGACGCTGTGGATCACGAACGGCGACCTGGTTGTTGTCGATCATCTAAAAAATATGTCGAAGAAGCTCGCCAGTCTCGAACAGCTTCAGCACTCCGCGCTTCAACCGGTCATGGGATTTCTTTCGCCCGCCAAGATCGCAGAGAATATGGATCAGAGATGGCAGCTCGAGCGGTTCGAGCAGGAAACCGGGAGCCGTCAGGGAACACTCATATTCACAGATCATGAAAAAGGGTCACATCTTAAGATGACCGTCGACCTTGATTCTTATTTGCCGATCCGAATCTCCCGATTGCGCCTGAGTGCGGAAAAAGGCGGCCCGGCGGAAGAACTCATGCGGCTTGATTTCACCTGGAATCAACCGACTTCAACCCAGTGGATGATGTTTCCGAAATTCGCCGGAAAAAAGGGCAGCGCTTGATCAATTGTCAAATTAGTCGATGAGGAGGAACAATGAACATGTCAAAAGAAAAAAATAACAAAAAGCTTGGCCTCATTTTGGCCAGAATTTTGGTCGTCGCCGCCTTGGTTGCGGCTGTGGTTTTTAGCGGCAAATTCAGCGGGTTCATGAACGTGCGCGGCTTGCTTTTTGTCTTGGCCGGAAGTGTGACCCTGGTCCTGGCGAGTTTTTCCTTTCCTGAAATCAGCGCTGCCTTCAGGAACGCGGCGGGCGTTCTGGACAAGCCGGAGGCAATCCGAAAATCCATGGTTTTTTGGGAGGCGGCTGCTCGGAATGCTTGGATGACCGGCGTCCTAGGAACGATTCTGAATTTCATCGTTGCCCTTTGCACCCTTTCAGGCGGAATCGCCGATGTCGCCACGAGGATGGCGGCGTCTTTCCTGGCTACTGTCTATGGAATGGTCCTCGCAGTAATCTGCGCTGTTCCGGCCTGGAAATTGGGGGAAATTCTGCGTTTGCAGACAGCCAAGAATATCTCGCAAACTACTTTAAATCCAGCGTCGGCCGAGGCTAAATCCTTGCGGTTCGAAAATGCCGTCGGCTATCTACTTTTTCTTGTCGCCATATCGTGGATGGTCTTCAAGCCGGTGTTGGGCGCGGCCCACCTCAATTTCTCGCCCTTTGATTTGATCATCTACTGGCCGGCTCTGCTCGTGGTTGTGGGAGGAACGATCGCCCTTGTTTTGTTTGTCGGCGGCGACGGCGCAGGGAGGATTCTGATGCCAGCCTTCGCAATCACCGGGCTGATCGGCTCCCTCCTGGGATTCATCCAGGTCCTGCTCGCCTTTGCCTCCGGGAAGACCTACCTTGTTTCGGCCGGCTTAACATTCGTCATCGCCTCCAGTTTTATGGCGATGCTGGGGATGACGATAGTCGGAGGGCCGCTCGAGGACCGCTTGGTCAAACAGGGACGGACGGAAAAACCGTCTGGGCTGAGCCGGGCAGCTGCTTATGGTTTTCCGCTTTTGGCTTTGCTCTTTCTCGTCGTGGCGCTTATCCTGGTGATCACGCCCATTAAGAAAGGATAAAATAAGACGGGGCGCGTCGGGCAGCCTTATCGCCTTCAATTTCGTTTAGTCGAACCCATTGAGTTTAAAGACGGCTATGCCTTGCTAAAAGTTCTGAGCAGGAAAGAAGTCAGCCGGGAAGATTTTGAAAAAAACAAGGAAAAGGAAAGAGAAAACCTGCTCGATCCTCTAGAGATGGATAATCTCTCGAAGGAGCCTCTTCACTCTTTCCTCTTGGGCTATCCTAAACCTTTCAATGGTTTCTGAAAAATTATTGCTCAAGTGGTCTCTGATGTACATCGGCTCTCCGACGTTGACTCTGACCTTGGTGGGAACAAGAAAGGGAAAATGAGTTCCGAAAATTGCCAATGGCGTTACGGGAACCGATATTCCTTCTTGCTGAAGGTTGTAGGAAATAATGGAAACTCCTCTCCTGAAATATCTCACGTAAGGGTTTGGCTCTCTTTTCTCCACCCTCCCCCTGCCCTGAAGGGCAACGATGGCTCTTCCTTCTTTCAAGTGATTTTGACATTGTTGTATAGCTAGAGTTTTTCCGCCGTACATATCGACCGGGATCATTCCGACTTTTCCCATGGTGCTTGAGATATAATTGACAAAAGTCGATTTGATGGGATTAAGGATAAGGTCCAAGAAAAGACCGAAATTTTTGAGATGTCTCTGAGCATGTTTTCTGATGAGAAAATTGAATTCATCTTTGCTGAAGATCATCTTGTTGGCTGTAAAAAAGATTGGTCTGGGAACAATTTTCATTAACGTGGCTATATCCTTAAAGGAGCCGATATGATTGCCAACCAGGATGTTCGGCCCTTTTTTGACAAAGTTCTCATGGCCTTTGACCATGACTCTTTTTCCAATAAGAGCGATGAAACTCAACGTCCTGACAACTGGTTCCTGTTTTTTATATTCTTCTTCAAAACTCGCCATAGCATTGTCTCTAATTTTATATTCTAAGCAAACTTTAAAAAAAATTCAAAAAACTCAGGCCATTTTTATCATTGAGAATCAATTTATTAGATCTTCATCTAAGACATTTGATAAATCATAAGCGAAGGCCAGTGGCTGAAAAAACCATTTAAGGGGCGCTAGGCTGAATGGATTGAAAACACGCGGGCTTTATATCACCTGGCGAAGACAGAGTGGTGAGAAAGCCGTGTGAAAGGCTGAGCCTTACTTGAAAACAAAAACGAATCATGATACCTTAGCTCTAAATTTTTCGATAACCTCTTTTGCGGACTCTATCAGGATGGAGGAAAAGATGGTGACTTTAATCCAGAAGGGATTGGTCTTTGTACCGCAGCCTTTAGGAAAAAAGGATATTTTGATTCTTGGCGATAAAATTGGCGCTATCAGCGAGCCAGGAAAGATCAGGATCAACGGAGTTGATTTTGACCTAGTCGACGCCTCAGAAAAAATCGTCATACCAGGATTCATCGACAGCCATGTCCACATCCTCGGCGGAGGCGGCGAGGGCGGCCCGGAAACCAGAGCTCCTGAGATTACAATAGAAGAGGTCATCTCCAGCGGAGTGACGACAGTCATCGGCTGCCTTGGGACGGATGGGACAACGCGCCATATGGAATCTCTCCTGGCCAAAGCCAGAGGCCTGGAAAAGGAAGGGATTACAACTTATATATTCTCGGGCTCCTACCAAATTCCTGTGGTGACAATCACCGGTAGCGTCCTCTCCGACCTCATTCTTATCGAGAAGGTCATCGGAGCAGGAGAGATTGCCATTTCTGACCATCGTTCTTCTCAGCCTCTCTTCGAAGAGATCGCCCGTCTGGCCGCTGAATGCCGGGTGGGAGGCATGCTCGGAGGAAAGGCAGGCGTTCTGCATCTTCATCTCGGCGACGGGCCGCGCCGACTCGAGATGCTTTTCCGTCTGATAAAGGAGACAGAGATCCCGGCCACTCAAGTCATCCCAACTCACGTCAACCGCAATCGTCCGCTTTTCGAAGAAGCGGTCGAATTCATGCTCCAAGGCGGATATTTCGATTTAACCGCAGGAAACGACCCTCAAATTGCTGGCAACGGGGAGATGAGCATTCCAGCGGCAATCAGGTTTGTCCTTGGAAAAAAGGCGCCTATCGACCAGATTACGGTCAGCTCTGACAGCAACGGAAGCATGCCCGTCTTCGACAAGAAAGGGAACCTTTCAGGACTGACTATTGCCACTCAAAAAAGCTTGCTCGAGAATTTCCGTTATCTGCTGAAGAAGAAAATTCTGAGTCTTGAAGATGCCATAAAGCTCTTCTCCACTAACCCGGCCACTTTTTATAAGCTCAAGCAGAAAGGAAGGATTGAAGCTGGAAAAGATGCCGACCTGATCTTGCTCGACAAGAATTACAATTTGACCGATTCTTTTGCCAAGGGAAAGATCATGATGAGAGATAGAAAGCTGGTGGCCAAAGGAACATTTTCTTCGAGTTTCAAGGCATAAAGGATAAAACATGACAAGCATGAACGAAAAGGAAGGAACAATGAAAAAAGAAGCAGAGGATGAAAGAGGAAAATCCAAAAAACCGCGCCTGGGCATTGCCCTCATTCCGGTGATTGCTATGGGGTTTCTTCTCGGAGTGGGATATGGCATTTACCACATCAGGCCCCAGGTTCTGCTCGTTGTCGCTGCTTTTATCACCGGCACTCTGGGCCTCATCCTCCGTTTCAAATGGAATGACATGCAACGAGGAATTGTCGACAGCATCCACAAAGCCATGCCGGCTATTCTGATCATGCTCAGCGTCGGCATCCTTATCGGCTCCTGGATCGCCTGCGGCACCATCCCCATGGTCATCTATTACGGGCTGAAGCTCATCGCTCCCAAGTATTTCCTGCTGACAGCCTGCTTTGTCTGCTCCATCATCTCCCTGGCCACAGGGACTTCCTGGGGGACAATCGGCACTCTGGGTGTGGCTTTTATCGGAATCGCCATGGGGCTCAGGATTCCTCTCGCCCCGGCAGCCGGTGCCATCGTCGCCGGAGCCTACTTTGGAGACAAGATGTCGCCTCTTTCAGACATTCCAAACCTGGCCGTGGTCGTCGCCGGCTCAAACCTCTTTGACCACATCAAGCATATGTTCTGGTCCGGAGTTCCGGCCTGGCTCATCGGTCTTTTCATCTATTTCCTATTCGGCCTTAAATATGGAGGAGGAAAGGTTGAAAGAGGGGATATAATCCTAATTCTCCAAACGTTAAAGAAAAATTTTAACTTTAATCTCTTCCTTCTTCTTCCCATGCTCGTTATTTTTTACTTTGCCTTTACCAAGAGACCAACCATTCCAGCCATGCTTCTCTCCTCTTTTGTCGCGGCAATTTTGGCCTTCATCTTTCAGAAAGCCTCTGTCACAGAAGTGGCAACAGCCATGAACATCGGCTATCAATCCCAGACCGGAATCCAGCAGGTCGACCAGCTTCTCTCCAAGGGTGGAATGATGAGCATGATGGAGACCCAGCTTGTGGCTTTTACCGCTTTCAGCTTCGGCGGGATCATGCAAGCCACCGGCCTTCTTTCCGTTATCCTTGAGCGAGTGATGAAATTTGCCAACAAAGTCTGGAGCCTCGTCTTGACCACCGTCTGTACGAGCATAATCTCGGCGTTGATTACCGGAAGCTCTTACCTCTCGATGATTATCCCTGGAGAGCTACTATCTCCCATCTATAAGAAGACAGAGTTGGCTGCAAAAAATCTCTCCCGGATCATCGAGGAAAGCGGCGGTATCATCGTTCCTTTGATTCCCTGGAGCATGGCCGGCGTCTATATCAAGGGAACCTTAGGGGTCTCGGCTTTCTCCTACGGTCCCTGGGCCATAATGAACTATACTGCAGTCTTGATCTTGATCATTTTCGGTTTCACAAAGTTCACCATGGCTCCAAGAATAAGGGAGGATGAAACGCAGGCAGGGAGCTGAGAGGGCTTCGCAGCTATTCTTCCTTTTGAGCTTTAACGAAGGCTTTTTTGAACCCTTCTTCTGCTTTTTCGTGCTTCTTCTTTGCCAATTCAGCCGTGGCTTCAAACTTTCTCTCGAATTCACCTCTTCTCTTCTTCTCCTTCATGAGAAGCTCATCCAAGGATTCTTTTTTCTTCCCCCCTTTTTTCTCAAGCTGAACCACCTCTTGGGCCAAGGGGTCGACCCAGAGCAGGCTTTCACAGCAGGGGCATTTGATCTGGAACACCTGTTTTTTTTCTTTGGCCATTTTTAATAACTTTACCAAAAAAAATAATTCAAGACAAGAAACTCCATTTGTTGAGTAGATATCTTTCTTCCAAGATAGAAAACTAGGCCAAGGCTCAGGCTAGGTTTCTCGAAAACACGCGGGCTTTTTATTACTAAGCCAAGGCAAAGTGGCGAGGAAGCCGTGTGGGTGCTCAGGTCAGTGGGTTCAAAAACACACAGCTTTTGCCCCAGCGCGGCAAAAGCTGTTCGGTTTCAGGCTTCACTCTCCTCTCCCTTCGGTCGAGGAACCATGCCCGCTCAGCCTTCAAACGGTTTTTTCTCCCACTGGCCTTCGCATAGATATATGGGGCAAAAGCGGCGTACTGACGAGCCGCTTTGCCTTAGCTATTCAAAGCCTCAACACCTAGCCTGAGCCACCTGGCTCAAGCAAGTTTGTTTCTTTCTTCTTTGGAATATCTATTCCATGTTTCTTTATCAGCTTAAAGAGCCCCTGCCTGCTTAAACCAATTTCCTCTGCCGTCTTACCCCTGTTGTAATTCCAGCGGGCCAGAGCTTGGTTTAGAAATCTCCTCTCGAATTCGGCTCTTGCCTCCAAGAAATTGTATGGGGAGGCTGGGCTGCTTTCTCTTTGAGGATTGATCCTGAGGGAGAGGTGTTCTTCAGTGATAAGCTCATCTTCGGCTGCAAGGATCAAGCATCTTCGAATTTCATTCTGAAGCTCTCTGACATTTCCTGGCCAGGAATAATTCATCAGAAACTCTAAGGCCCTTGGCGACAGATACACCCTTTCCCTCCCCATCTCCCTGCTGTACTTTTCGAGAAAATGATTCAGAAGAAAAAAAATGTCATCTTTTCTCTCTCTCAGAGGTGGAAATTCAATGGCGATAATCTTAAGGCGATAGTACAAATCTTCTCGAAAGTTGCCTTGCTTCACTTCCTCTTCAATGTTCTTATTTGTGGCACTGATAAACCTGACATTGACCGGCCTCGACCTGTTTTCTCCTATTCTTCTTATTTCTTTCTCTTCGAGCAGGCGGAGAAGCTTTGCCTGGAGATAGGGGGGGAGGTCGCCGACTTCATCCAAAAAAAATGTCCCGCCATCCGCTTCCTCAATCAAGCCCGGCTTATCCCTCACCGCCCCAGTAAAGGCTCCTTTCGTATAGCCGAACAATTCGCTCTCCAAAAGCTGTTCGGGTATGGCTCCGCAATTCACGGCCACGAATTTTCCTTTTCTTCTGACGCCAGTTTGATGGATGGCCCGCGCGACCAGCTCCTTTCCGGTGCCGCTTTCTCCCCAAATGAAGACTGGGGCATCGCTATCCTTCACCCTGTCGATCAAAGTCAGAATGCGGCGGAAAGGTCTGCTTTGTCCTGCAAGCAGAGGATTCGAAGCCTCGGCGCCTTTTCCGCTGATCTCCCGGAACTCATGCCGCTCTTTTAAGATCAGCTTGATAGGCTTTGAGATAGCTATTAAAAATTCCAAATTTGCTAGGGAGAAAGGGACAATGGCAAACTCTCTTTCAAGATAGATGACGCCTGCAGCCTTATTATCGATGACGAGAGGAAGGCAAAGGACACTCTTCGAGCTCTTTTGCTGCTCCCCGCTTAAGGGATTTTCATTAAAATTTTCGATGATAAGGAGGTGCTTCTCCGCCAGCGCTTTTTTAATTGTTTCTCGATCGATGTCTTCATCAGCAGCTGGAGAAATCCTGCGCATCTCCTTGAAAACAATATGATTTTTCTCATCGACTAAGAGTGCGGCTACAGAGCTCGAAGGAATCTCTTCCAGGATCAAATCAAGGAATTTGGCAAGTCTGGAGCATCTCTGAGACAATTTTATCTCTTGATCAGAGTTAGAATATCTCATTTGGCTGCAATCGAGGCGGCCTGGTCGATTTGTTTCAAGAATTTCTTAGAACAAATAACGATTGCTCCTCTGAGTTTTTCTCATGAAATCTTTCTTTACTGGGCCAATTCAAGGAGACTGAAGGTGGGGAGAAAGGAAAAACCGAAAAGGAAAGAAAAAAAATCTTTAATTAAGAGCTCTTAATCAGTGCCTTTATCTTCTTGGCTACATCCCTGTATTCTGAATCCCAATTTTTTATCTCATCATAGATCGCCATTGCTTTATCTTTCTCGTTCAGCTCCTCATAGCACGAAGCCAATTCATATTTTAAAGCGAGGTACTGACTGGACCCCTCTTCGCAAAGCTTAAGAGCTTTCTCCAGCCAATTCACAACTTCCTGAAAATCTTTCTTCTTCCTATAGCAATTGCTGATCAA
>CAZJXZ010000009.1:0-25522 GCA_964549955.1 uncultured Eubacteriales bacterium | reverse complement strand
TCATAGACCACGCCAACCATTCTTCCCTGGCCTCTGTAGCTTTGAGAAAAAAGAATGGCAGATGAAAGTATTATCAGCATGAACACTATTAATCTTTTCATTCTTGTCTCCATTTTTTATTCTAACACTCCCTGCCGTGAAATCAAATCCTCATCAATCGTTTTTTAAAATTGCTGAAGCCTTTTTTAACAGATTCATAACTTGCGATTTTCCTTCTGTTATGGCAAGGAACGAAGCGGCGGGCGACGAAATCAATGAGTGAAGCGTGGCCGTCTCAGTCAGAGATTGCCGCGTTTCGCCGGCTCTGCCATCCTCAATCCTTTTGACACTTGGCGATCAACTCGTCCAGCTTTTGCTGCTCACCGGGAGGCAAAAGCGAATAGAAAAGGGTTTTGTATTTCTGGAGATATTCAAGGGCCTGGGATTTATCTCCCTTGAGGAGATAGGCCAATCCCAAGTTGTAGAGAGCATAGCCAAAGTCTGGCTTTAGCTCCACGGCCTTTTTCCAGTTGGCAACCGCGCCGTCCAAATCGCCGGACATCTTCAAGGCAATTCCCAAGCCGTTGTAAGCCGATTCATATCTCGGGTCGAGCTGGATGGCCCGCTTAAAATTCTCCATGGCTTTTTGATAAGCTTCTGGCTGCTTGTTCTTAAGATAGATAGAGAGATAGAGCGAGCCGAGATTGTTGACAGCGATCGGATAGTTATCATCAAGGGAAAGAGCCTGCTCAAAGGCTTTCAGAGCCTCTTCGTAGCTTCCCTTATTCCAATAAGCGACGCCCAGATAGTTCCAGATTTCAGGGTCATAGTCGATGATGGCCAAGCCCTGCTGAAGAATTACGATAGCTTGATCATGGGCGCCCACTTCGCTGAGGAACATGCCGAGAGTGATGATGACTTTATAGCTCGACGGGCAATTCTGGTAACCCTCCCTGAGAACTCCAACTGCTTCTTTGAGCCTCCTTTGCTCTTTGTATATGGTGGCAAGATAAGTATAAGCCAGGTCAAAGTCTTTCCTCTCAGCAATGATTGCCTTCAAGAGAGACACGCTTTTTTCGATGTCTCCCTTGTGATAGGCAGCCATGGCCTGCTGCAATTGACTCTGATAAGGGAGCAATGCTTTGAGGTCATCCTGGGCAGTAAAAACCTCTTTTCTTGGCGCCTGAGGGCTGGAAAGATAACCTAGGCTTCTTAGATTTTCAAGGGTTCGCCTGTCAACATTTTGTTTAGCTATGCTTTTGAGAGCAGAGGACTGTCTTCTCATCAACGCTGCAAGCACAGCCTGGTATTTCTTTCCGGAAGTTGAATCGACAAGGTTGCGAGTTTCGTCGAAATCTTTTTCCAAATCATACAATTCAGGAATGGGGGAATCCATAAACTTGACGCCCCTTTTGAGAAATCCCCTCAAAGGCGCCCATCCGCGGCTGTAGTAGGGATAAAGGGACTCAAAATAGATCTCTCTTTCTGGGAGCTTCCCGCCGTTCAGCGTGGATAGCAAGGAAAGCCCCTGAAGAAAGGATGGTTTTTCTATTCCCAGAACTTCGCACACCGTGGGATAGATATCGATGTGACCGACATATGTTTCTACTTGTGTGTGTTCTTGGCCGGGAATAACAATGATCAAAGGAATCCAAAGCGTGCTGTTATAGGCAAAATAGCCATGGGTGGATTCTCCATGCTGACCGAGGGATTCTCCGTGATCTCCAGTGAAAATAATCAGGGTCTTTTCCTCGAGCCTGCTATCCTTGAGATACTCCAGCAGGATACCCAGAGCATAATCCACATAGGCCACTTCGCCATCATAGAGACGATCTTTATATTCCGACTTGAAAGGCTGAGGAGGATCATAGCGCTGATGGGGGTCAAAACAATGGACCCAGAGAAACCAGGGATTTTTTTGATCCTTGAGCCAATCCAGCGCTTTCTGAACGACGACTTCTGCCTTTCTCTCCACATATGAGAATTCCTGAGAGATGCTCGTGCCATAGTTGTCGTCATAGACATCATATCCTTGAGTGAGACCGAATCTTGAGTCGAGCGGAAATGCGCCGACAAAAGCTCCGGTGGCATAGCCATGGCGCTGGAGATGCTCGGCCAGAGTCAAGAATTCCTCGGCCACAATAAAATTATGGTTGTCGTGGACACCGTGATAAACAGGTGTTGTCCCGAGAAGGATATTGGCGTGGGAAGGGAGAGTTGTCGGAGTATGGGCAAAGGCTTTTGTAAAAAGCACTCCTCTTTGGGCTAGGCTGTCGATATGAACTGTCTGCAGATGGTCGCTTCCATAGCAGCTCAGCCGGTCTGGCCGCAGCGTATCTATGGTGATGAGCAGGACATTGAGTTGTCCTTTGCTTTTTTCCTTCTGAGCGGCTTGGGCAGAAGTTAGAAGAGGAAAGAACAACATTGCAGCTAAGCTCGCGCTTAAAAAGAAAGAGAATTTCCTGGGTCTGGTTTTTGTTGAAATGCCATAGCGAGCGATTGAAGAGAGCATGACATAAAACACAGTTTTTTTCCTGGCCATCATGGAACTTGATTATTATTTTATCATCCTCAGCGACGAAAAAAAAAGCCCTTCCCCTGAGAGGGGAAGGGCTTTCTGGACTCTTTGCGCTAGCGCTGCTTAGAACTCGAACCTGACCCCGAACCTGAAGACTCTGGGGTCGAGAATTCTCGTTGGCCGGTCGAAAATAGTCGAAGTGATGAGGTCTTGCCGGGAGAGGACATGGTCATTGTTAAAGGCATTAAAGGCGTCTGCAGAAAGGATAACCCGGGATTTCTCGGCGATCTGGAACGGCTTTTCTATTCTAAGGTCAATCTCGTAGAAGTTGGGCAGGCGCTCGTCGCCAAATTTCCCGCCGCCATCAGGATTCCCGTAGACCCTTGCGAATCCTATGTTGGGTCGATTAGCCATCACATAAGTTCCGCGAACATATCCTTCTCGAGCGCGGAAGACCATGCTCAGGTTAACACCAAAGGGGAACTGATAAAGACCGGAGAGTTTGAACTGCCATCTTGAGTTCATCGAGGAATTGGCCGCGCCGTCATAATAGGTGATATTCTGGGGGTCGATGACGTCATTTTCATAGTATTCTTTCCAGCTTGAAAGCGTGAACGAAGCATCCATCATCCATCGCTTCGACAACCGCTTGAGCAGAACGAGCTGGCCGGCGTAATACTTGCAGTGCCGTTTGGAGAAGTTTGTCCGGTACGTATAGAAAAAGTCTTCTGACTTTCCGTAAACAGGATACCCCGTTATGGGCTCGGTGCTGTCCTCATAATAATTGGACCGGGAGTCTAGAGTGCCGTCTGGGTTCATACCGATGTCCCGGATGTTGCGGTGCGCTTTCTTGTAATAGAACTCCAGGCTGGCGCGAAAATCCGTGAACAGCTCTTTCTCATAAGAGAAGGTCAGTTCGTCGAGGAGCGGCGAGTTGAACTTCGAGTCGATCTTGTTAAACGGCTCGACGCTGCTCGGGTCATAGAGGTTGACGCCGTAGGACCAGAGAACGGTGTCTGGAGTGGGGGCGACCAGGTTTCCGCCCGCATCAAAACCATAGAGCTCGTCGTTCGACACCTCTCCATTTCCATCATCGTCCTGCCAGACTACGCCGATTCCGGACCAGCCCATCGGGTTGAGAAAACTCGCCATTCCGTAGCCCTCTTGTGACCCATATCGAGCCAGAGACAGTTTGAACACATCTTTGCCGTTGCCGAAAAGATCGTAGATAAAACTTATCCTCGGCGAAAAGACTGTCCAGGAGCGGTTCGGGTCGAGCTCTTTAATTTCCAGGGCCTGCAAATACTGAGCAAGGAAAGGACAGGCAGGGACAGCCTGGTCCTTGACTAGGGAAGTCTCGTTGTCGTACCGCAGCCCCAGGTTTACGGAAAGCTTTCCGAAAGTCGCCGTATCCTGGGCGAATAGCGAATACCGCCGCAGATAATGCTTCAGGTTGACATCTCTCTGGACATTGATTTCCCAATATTCCCCTGTTGGCATGGTGATGTCTGGTCCATAATAGTAACGGCTCATGTTGCCTTCATAATAATCGAAGCTCGTCACAGTCGAGACCATGACGTCCACGCCGAACTTGAACTCATGGTCTGCGCCCAGCACTTTTTCCGCAAAATAGTTTCCGGTGAAGACGAAATTGAGGTTCGCTCTTGTCGTCCCATAATCATCCATGGCACCTGAAACGAAGTATATGGGATAGTAGGATTCTGTGAACGGTTTTCCCCGGGCCTCATCGAGAGGGTGCAGATAAAAGCTCATATCTATATACAGGGCCTTGAGGTTGAGATAGAGGTTGCCAAAGGTCTGGACGAACTCGGCTTTCCAGATATATCCGGGTCCATCCTGGTTCCAATACGTTTCTGGAGAGAGCTCTGTTGATTCATAATAATCGTTCCTATTCCACTTGAGCTTGTTATCATATTCCAGGAACAATTCGGCACTTGTGTTGGGATTCAGCTGGAAGTTTAGCTTGGCATAGCCTGATTGGAGCCAAGTCTTGTCCGTTTTTCCTCCTAAAAGGGTGACCTGAAGGTCCTGAATTCCCCAGGAGCCGTAGAACCAGGCCCGGTCTTTGACGATCGGCCCGCCGAAATTAGCGCCATAGAGATAAATCCTCTGGACACCGGGAGAGACATAGCCCCAATCTGCCATTTCCTTAGGCATATTATTAGACTGCCATTTCTGGTCTTCGGCATCCATGTAAAACATACCGGAAAAGTTATTTCCCCCTCGTCTGGTGACGAGGTTGAGCTGAACGCCGCCCGTTTGCGACTTGACATCATTGTTGCCATAATTGATTTGGACTTCCTCGTAGCTGGGAATATTAAGGTAGGCTGGCGCAGCTCCCAGCGCGGAATTATCGGTGATGTTGGCGCCGTCGACATTCCAGGTGTTATCCCGTCCCATGCTGCCGTGCCCCGAGTAGCTGTACTGCTGTCCGGCTTCGTTTCCGCCGACATCTTCTTTGGCAATCAGCATTCCTGGCACCAAGGACATGAGCACCCAGGGATTCCGGGCGGTGGGCAGACTCATCAGCATCTCTTCAGTGATGTTGACGCCAACCTGAGTCCTCTTGGTATCGATTACTGGAGTTTCACCGACGACGGTTATGCTTTCCTCGAGCTTGGCAAGTTCCATGCTGACATCGAGGATAACATCTCTTCCGAAAGAGACAACCTGTTTTTCGCGGATGACGGTCACAAATCCGACCAGTTCAAACTTTACTGCGTAGTCGCTGGCAACAGGAAGATTCAAGAACCTGAAGTTTCCTCGCTCAGAAGTGATAACTGTCCTCGGGGTAGTTTTGGAACCGGTTAGGGTAACTGTCACGCCTGGAAGAGGGACGCCTTCAGGGTCGGTGACCGTTCCTTTTATGCTCCCGAATTCCTGAGCAAAGGAGAAAGCAGACATTAAGAAAAGAACGATGAATAAGCTAAATGCTTTTTTCAATTGATCCTCCTCTTGCATAATCTAGAATTTTAGATTCCCAGGAGTGAATTTTTCACTCCACCCATTCCCATCAAATGATTTTATCGCTGTTTTACATCACCTCCTCATTAAAAAAGAAAAATCATCTTTTATAAATTGCAATATTTATGCCAAGATGGATTTTAATTTATTTTTAAATTTATCAATAAGTTAAATATATTCTAAGGAGCTATTAATAGCCTTATAATTCATAAAATTGAATTTAATTCAAAAAAATGGATTTAAACAGCTATTTCTAGCCGGCTGAACAATCTTTGCAAAAGGCTATGCGCAAAGCACGCCTGGCCAATTTCTTATTGGATGAGATTATTACTATCAGGCAATATCAAATGTTCTCCAAAAATTAGCAGTGTATTTTTTTAATTGAAGTTTTATATAATTGACGCAGGATTTATTGCCATGAATAAAAGGGAAACTTAGCTATGAAAAAATCTTTTGCGATTCTTTTCATCTTCTTCCTTCTCTTTAGCCAAAATTTTTCCTTTTCACAAGAAAAAGCCAAGCAGGAAGTGAGGGTCATCGCCGTCGAAGTTCCAGTTAGAGTCCTTCAAAATGGTCAAGTGGTCAAAGGCCTAAAAAAAGAAGATTTTGAGCTATTCGAAAACAGAGTCAGCCAGGACATCTCTACCTTTAAAGCTATATCCAAAAGAATATCTCCTGCTCAAGAAATTCTCCCAGAACGACTCAAAGCTCCACTAAAAAATAGAATTTTCGTCCTTATTTTCAATATCTTCGATTACAATGAATTTGTCGGAGAGGCCATCGATTACTTTTTCAAAGATATATTCCGACCCAATGACCAAATAGTCATCCTGACCGAAGATAGCATTCTCAACGTCGAAAAGGGACAGAGCCTATCTGATATCATTCTCAACCTAAAAGAAACATTGAAAAAATTCAAGGTTATCTCCACATTTTCCATTTTGAGGGCTTACCAGGAGCTGAGCCAGGAAGGCGACAGGCTGCTCTTAGCGCTTAAAGGTCTCAGCGAAACAAGTCAGAGTGATTGGGACCGAGAGATTCTCAAATTTTATGAAGATTACTTAAGAATCTGGCTTGAATACAAAAAGCAATTTATCACACCAAATTTTGAGCTTTATAAGGGAATCATCAAAAAAATTAAGCCGCTGGAAGGGGAAAAATGGGCTATCTGCTTCCAGCAGCGTGAAATGTTTCCCAAGCTCAAGAACGAAGGATCCATTGAAACTGAAGTCCGCAGGTTGCTCGAGACCAAGCTTGACCCTCAAGACCGAGCTAAAGCACGACAAATCCAGGTCAAGCAGTATGAGCTCCAGAGGGCTTTCGACTTGACCGGCAATTTCCCTGGCGGCAAACTTCGCGACCTCCTCATAGAGGCAAATGTCACTCTTCACCTCCTTATCCTGAAATCTTTAAAGATATTGCTTTCCCAAGACTTTGTGCTGAGTGAAGTTGCAGCGGATTATGAAAATTGCTACCGGCAGATAAGCGTTTCAACGGGCGGCACCTCGATTCTTTCCAGCAACATCCTGGAAGCCTTGAAAGAGGCCGCGGTCAAAGAGGACTTTCATTACCTTCTCGTCTACAGCCCGGAAGACAGCTCAGTGCAGAAGGAAAGAAAGATCGAAGTCAAAGTTAAAAAAGAAGGGACAGATGTCATCTACCTGAAACGTTTTATAGGAAAAGAACCGCCTCCCATCACCATCACTGATTTCCAGTCAGGATTTAAAAAGATAAAATTCAACCTTAGAAACTATGCCAGGGTAAAAACAGAAGGAAGAGTGCATGGCTTTGCTGATGTGAAGATTACCGTCTTCGATGACAGCTCTAATAAGGTCTTTTCTGAGGGGAAAACTTTAGAGCTCATCAAGGATGATATTCTTATCTCTTTGAATTTTAATAAGTTAAGGCCAGGACACTATTTCATCATCATCGAAGCCTTGGACAGGATTTCGAACGGAAAGGATGTCTTCTCTTCAGCCATCAAACTCTGACTTCAAGAAGAAAAGCGTCTTTAATTATCCAGCCGCTTCCTTTCTGGGCACGGGAAGAATACCGGCCAAGTCTCCAATGACGTTGATCAGCTCCGTGCCGGTGGGGATGACGACCTTGGCGTTTGTGGCCAGGGACTTCTCCACGGTTTCAAGCCTCTTGAGCAGCTGGGCATTGCCGATAAAATATTTATTGGCTGCTTCGTTGACCAGCTTGATGGCCTGAGCTTCGCCCTCTGCCTCCAGGATTCTTGCCTGCTTTATGCCGTCGGCTTTCTTGATCTCTGCCCGGCGGGCGCCATCAGCCATTGTTTCTGTTGCTGTGGCAAAATCAACGGCAGCGATTTTCTCGTTCTCAGCCTTGACCACCTTGTTCATCGTCTCCTGGACATCTTTCGGAGGGTCAATCTCCTTCAATTCTGTTCTGACAATCTCGATCCCCCAGGTGACGGTTTCTTTTCTCAGGGTCTTCTGCAGTTCATCGTTAATCTTCCCTCTTTCGCTGTTGGCTGATTTCAAGGTCAGGGTGCCGATGATATTCCTCAGCGTTGTTCGCGCCAGGTTAACAATCTGCCACTGATAATTGTAGACGTTGTACTGGGAATTCTTTACGCTTTCCTCGTCATCCTTGACTTTAAAGTAAACCTGGGCATCCACCCTTGCGTTCAGATTATCGTTGGTGATGATTTCCTGGGGCTCGGCATCGACCATGACTTCAGTGATGTTGACCCGATACAGCCTGTCGATGGCGGGAATAATCCAGTGAAAGCCTGGCTTGCCAAATCGGTGATACTTTCCCAAACGTTCGACCAGGCCTCTGTGCGTCGGCCTGACAATTCTGATGCCGCTTAAAAAGATAATGAACACGAAAATAGCTATCAAGATTAAAGCTGCAACCACTTTTTCCCTCCTACTTCTTCTCTTCCTGGGGGACGAGCTTATTATAATCCACAAGAAGCTTGAGATACCAATCTGGGAATTTGATCGGGTTTCTCTTGCGCGCCTTGACATCATAAATCCAGAGATGGTTGTACTTAACCAGCAAATCGTCTCCCAATTTCCACCAGGCATCTATCACCCGCTTGGCGTTGCCAAGACAGTAATCAGTAAGGAACTGGCTGGCTTGAGCCGGATTCTTCTTGTAAAGTTCTGCCGCCAATTTATCGATCTCCGGCGTCCTGTCCACAGCCGACTTTTCCCATTTTATCTGGGCTTCCCTGACATCCTGGATGGCATAGGAATAGAGCACCTGGGTGTGAAAATCGACATAGTCAAAAGCCCATCTCGCAGAATCACGGTTGAATTCCCAGTGGTCTCCGACCTCGAAAGACCTGGGAATTTCAGTAATCCCTTGGTAGAGCGGCATATAACAGGATGTATCCTGAGCACCCCAGGCAAGCCAGACAATTCCTCCTACAGGATTGGGCAGCCAGCTTCTGCACTGGGTGACTGTGATGTACTCGGCCCGGTTGACACCTATGACGCGCGGCATATTATAGTTTTTTTCTTCGAGCTTGAAGCCATAAGGAAGGAAGTTCGGGTTGGCAAAAGGACCGCCCTGGAGCCCTCTAGCAGGGTCGAAAGGAGTTCCCTCGCACTTGTCCCTGGTCATCAGCATCACGTCATAGACCGAGATTTTCTTATCCGGCTTGGCTGAAAACGGAAGGTCCATGTTTGGCGTATCGGGGCTTAGCTTCAGGGAAGGGGCGATGAGGTCGAAAAAGCGCCAGAGGCGGACCCTCGAGCCCTTGCTGCTCGAGGCGCTGGTCTCGCTCGGAGAGTAGGCTCTCTTCCAGTTGAATGGCTTTTCGCTCTTTGGGTCATATAAACCGGCTTCAACGGCATAAGAGATGACATTGGGCGAGGCCATGAAGTAGTCAGGCTTTTTGAGGTCGACCTCCCCTATCCGTGATTCATTGGGGCAGACACTGACATGGTCATCAGGCACTCTCTGCGCACACCAGACAGCACCAGGCTTGCCGCTCTCCGGAGTCCAGAGCGGGCCGACAGGCATGATTTCGAAGACCCAGACCTCGTTCGGGTCAGCGACAGCCAGCATCTCTCCTGTGTCTGTATAACCATAGCCGTATTTCTCTCCAAGCTCTCCCATGATTTTTATGGCTTCCCTGGCCGTCTTTGCCCTCTCCATGGCTAGCAAGGTGAGCATGGTGATATCGAATTTGGCCGTCGGTGTTGGATTCTCCATCTTTCTCTGGGCGCCGATGGTCGACTCGCCTATGGCCACCTGGCAGTCGTTCATATAGCCGAAAGCGCCGTGAATGTAGGCAAAGGTGTGAGGGACTTCTGGGATTTCAAGCCCTGTGAAATCATCCTTATATCTATCCCATTTCAGCCCGACACTCGGCGGCCAGCTTCGAAACTGGTCGACGTGAAAAATCTTGCGCTTCGAGCCGGATTCATGGTCTGCGGCCGGAATATAACGCCAGGTCCAGTCGCAAAGGCCGCAGTCACAAGTGTGGGTGGTCATCACCGAGCCGTCTGTCGAGGCGTTCTTGCCGACCATGATCACCGTGCAGCCGTCTGAGAGCGAGGCTGCGAGGCACGGCTCGCATTCTTTGCCCTCTGGCCTGTCAAAAGCAGTAACTCGAACGAGAACCAGAACAGCAAGCAAAAGAAAGGCTATGGGAAGAAGCTTTTTAAATCTCACTTTTACCTCCTTTATATTTATTTTTTTTGGCGATACTCTAAAGCCGATTTCAAGCATAGGATTTTATGGTTTTGACTATCATCCGCCAAAATAGGCGGTAAATATATATCCCCAGGAAATAAATGTCAAATATATCATCTTTCAAAAAGCAAAAAAACTCTTTAGTGAGGGTTGCCGTTTTGAATACATGTTGCCTATGGGAAGGCACACTTTTTTTATCAGTTGAAAAAAGATTGAAAAAGATTAATCAATCACTCAGCGCCGACAATTCTCTCCACGTCCTTCACTTTCTTGGGAATGGGCTTGCCCAGGACTCTGTGCCCTTTTTCTGTGACCAGGACATTATCCTCGATCCGGATTCCGCTAAAGTCCCTGTATTTTTCCACTCTCTCATAATTGATGAACTGCGCGAGCTTTTTCTCCGCCTTCCACTTGTCGATCAGGGCAGGGATGAAATAGATTCCTGGCTCAACAGTCAGGACAAACCCGGGCTGAAGCTCTCTTGCCATCCTCAGATAGGCAAGGCCGAATTGCTCGCTCCTTTTCGTCTTATCATCATAGCCGACATAATCCTCTCCAAGGTTTTCCATGTCATGGACGTCGAGCCCAATCATATGGCCCAGTCCGTGAGGAAAGAAAAGGGCATGAGCGCCTTGCTTGACCGCCTCGTCCACATCTCCTTTCATCAAGCCAAGTTCTTTCAAGCCTGAGGCGATATATTTTGCCACCTTGAGGTGGATGTCCCTGTATTTTATTCCAGGAGAGATGGATTGAATGGCTGTCTCCTGGCCGCCGAGGACAATCTCGTAGATTTCCTTCTGCTTCTGGCTGAACGAGCCGCAGACAGGGACGGTGCGGGTGATATCTGAAGCATAATGGAGAGCTGACTCTGCGCCGGAATCGTTGACGAGGAGCCTTCCTTTTTTCAGGCGGTTCCCGCGGTATTGGTTGTGGAAGATCTGTCCGTTGATGGTCAGGATTATAGGGAAGGCGAGACTAAAGCCATGGGAAAAAGCTATTCCTTCTATTTCCCCCGCAATCTCTCTTTCATAGACGCCGCTCTTGGCCATCTTCATCGCCAGGCGGTGCATCTCGTTGGTGACGGTGTGGGCTTTTTCGATCTCGGCGATCTCTTCTTTTATCTTGACCGACCTCTGGGCGACAACAGCCCTGATGAGCTCCTCTGAAGCGCCGCCTTTGACAGCATCAGGCTGAAGGCCCAGCAAATGGGCTATCTTTAATCTTGTCTCAGGCCTGTAAGGAGGAAGATAATGTATTTTCTTACCCTTCTTGAGCGCGGTCTTGACCGCCTCTTCAAGCTTGTTCAAGGGCATTGTCTCTTTGACGCCGGCCTGCATCGCCCTTTCTTTCATCGAAGGCTGATATCCCATCCAGATGATATCTTCGATGCCGACATCGTTGCCGAAAACAATCTCTCTGTTCTCTTCGACATCGATCGCTGCGGCCAGCAAAGGAGAATCCAGCCCGAAGAAATAGAGAAAAGAGCTGTCCTGTCTGAAACTGTAGGTGTTGGAGGGATAATTCATCGGAGACTCTTCGTTTCCAATAAAAAGAATCAAGCCTGTTTTGATTTGCTCCTGAAGACGCTTTCGCCTTTGAATGTAAATTTTCGAATCAAACATTTGTTACTCCTTGTTTTTAACTTATAAATTTAAAACGACTGGTGTTCTGTCCGCTTGATGATTTCATTCTGAAGGTCAGGATTGATGTCTACGAAATAATCGCTGTAGCCGGCAACTCTGACGATTAGGTCCCTGTATTTCTCAGGATGCTTCTGTGCCTCCCGCAATGTCTCTGCGCTGACCACATTGAGCTGGATGTGATGGCCATCAAGCTTGAAGTAAGACCTTATGAGGTGAGCGAGCTTGTCTATCCCCTCCTCGTCAGCCAGAAGGTTGGGAGTGAATTTCTGGTTGAGAAGCGTCCCACCTGTCCGGATATGGTCCATTTTCGAAGCGGATTTGATCACGGCTGTCGGTCCTTTTCTATCAGAACCCTGAACCGGAGAAATCCCCTCCGAGAGTGGCTCCGAGGCTTTCCTTCCGTCGGCAGTGGCCATGGTCATCTTTCCAAAATAGATATGAACCGTTGTCGGCAAAAGGTTGATCTGATAAAAGCCTCCTTTGGTGTTTGGCCTTCCGCTCACAGCGCTGTAATAGGCTTCAAAGACAGACCTCATGATCTCATCTGCATAATCGTCGTCATTGCCGTACTTCGGAGTCTTGTTCAAAAATCTCTGGCGCAGAGGCTCATCTCCTTCAAAATTGCGCCTCAGCGCCTCCAGGAGTTCTTTCAGACCGAGATGCTTTTTGTCGAATATATTATATTTTATCGATGAAAGAATATCAGTGATTGTTCCCAAGCCGACTCCCTGGATGTAGGATGTGTTGTAGCGGGCTCCTCCGTCATGGTAATCCTTTCCCTTGGCGATGCAATCGCTGATGAGCATCGAAAGAAACGGGGCTGGCAAATACTCGGCATAAAGCCTCTCGATGACGTTGCTCCCTTTGACCTTGATGTCGACGAAATAATTGATTTGCTTTTTAAAGGCCTCGAACAGCTCTTCATAGGATGAAAATTTCAAAGGGTCTCCGCTGCGCAAGCCGATCTCCTCCCCTGTCCTTGGGTCGACTCCATTGTTCAGGGTGATTTCAAAAACTTTGGGCAGGTTGAAGTAGCCGGTGAGGTTATAGTTTTCCTTTCCGAAGCAGCCAACCTCGACACAGCCGCTGCAGCCTCCGTTTCGGGCGTCTTCGACAGACTTCCCCATTCTGACCAGCTCCTGGACGATAGCCTCGGTGTTAAAGATCGATGGCTGCCCGAACCCGGTGCGGACAATCTGCAGGGCCCTCTTCAGGAAGCTGTCAGGAGTCTTCTTGCTGATCTGGATCATGGAGCTCGGCTGCAAAATCCTCATCTCCTCGACGACATCGAGGATAAGATAGGAGAGTTCGTTGACAGCATCAGAGCCGTCCGGCTTGACCCCACCGGTGTTGATCAGGGCAAAATCAGTGTAAGTGCCGCTCTCTTCTGCGGTGACGCCCACCTTGGGAGGAGCAGGCTGGTTATTGAACTTTACCCAGAAGGCCTGCAAAAGCTCCTTTGCCTGCTCTTTGGTCAAAGCCCCATCTTCAAGCCCTCTTTTGTAAAAAGAATAGAGATGCTGGTCAAGCCTTCCGGGATTAAAAGAATCCCAGGTGTTGTATTCGATGACCACACCCAGATGGACGAACCAATAATACTGCAAGGCTTCCCAGAAATCCTGCGGCGCATTGGCCGGAACTCGGGAGCAGATTTCGGCAATCCTCTGCAGCTCTTTTTTCCGACCTGGGTCTTTTTCTTTGACAGCCAATTCCTTTGCCTTTTGAGCATGGCGCTCAGCATAGAAGACTAGGGCATCGGCGCAGATTTCCATTGCCTTGAGCTCTTCCCTCTTTTTGTAGGAGTCAGGGTCGTTCAGGAAATCGAGCTTCCCCATGCTTTCTTTTATTTCTCTTTTAAAATCGATAAAGCCCTTTTTATAAATCTTATCGTCCAGAACAGTATGCCCGGGTGCCCTCTGCTCCTGGAATTCGGTGAAGATTCCAGCTTCGTAGGCATTCTTCCACTCCTCGGACATCTCGCTGAAAATTCTGTCCCTGATCGATTTCCCTCTCCAGAAAGGAATGATCCCCTCCTCATAGAGCCTTCTTGTCTCCTCATTAACCTTGAAAGATGTCTTCGGCCTCGTATTCAGGATATCGAGGTCTTGGAGGCTGTGGGCCGTGATCTCCGGATAGGTCGGAGTCGCCCGGGGAGCAGGACCTCTTTCGCCGACGATAAGCTCTCCCTCGTTAATACAGACACTCTTGTGCTCGAGCAGGTACTTAAACGCCAGGGCGTGCCTCACAGGCGCTGACACCTTTTGAGCGATGTCGCTCTTATAGAACTCGGTGATGAGCTTTGCTCTTTCGGGCGTTATATAAGGAGCTGTATTTATGCTTTGTTCTCTTAGTTTTTTTATCCTCTCCTTCATGGCTCACCTTTCTTTCTCTATCAAAAAACCAGAATCGATGAATATTTTCTTGATCTCATTTATTTTATCACTTGATGGGGGCTGGAGGGATTCGGTTAGATTCTTCTTTCCCAGCCTCTTGTATTTCTGCACACCTCCCCGGTGGAAAGGCAGGAGGTTGATTTGTTTTATAGTCTTTAGAGAGCGCAGATAGTCGGCAATCCTCTTGATGTCTTCTCGATCATCATTGACTCCCGGAATAACCGGAATGCGAATGATTATCTTCTTGCCCTTCTTAGACAATCTTCTCAAATTCTCGAGTATGATTTCATTGGAAACGCCTGCATAGTCTTTGTGCTTTTTAGGGTCTATGATCTTGAGGTCATAGAGGAAGAGGTCGACATTCTCGGAGATGCTGTCCAGGATTTCGGATGAAGTGTATCCTGAAGTTTCGACTGTTGTCTGGATTCCGCTATTCTTGAATTCTTTGAGAAGGGCTTGGAGAAAATCAGGCTGCATCAAAGGTTCGCCTCCGGAGAAGGTCACGCCTCCGCCTGATTCATCAAAGAAAACCCTGTCCTTTTCCACTTCTTTCAGCACATCCTGAACTGTCATTTCTCTGCCGATGATATCAAGGGTCTCATAGACGCAAACATCTTTGCATTTTCCGCAAGAGTCGCATTTCGTTCGATCGACAATGATCGAGCGCCCCTTCTTTGAAATCGCTCCCTGGGGACAGATAGAGAGGCATCGGTCGCATTCTGCAGCGCATCTTTCTTCTTTGATGATGATTTCAGGCTTTGATTCCTGGCCTTCTGGATTGTGGCACCACTGGCAGCGAAGAGGGCATCCTTTAAAAAAGACCGTGGCTCTTATTCCTGGGCCATCATGGATAGCGTAGCGGATGATGTCAAAAATCAATCCTTTAGCCATTTTCTTCTCAGGCGTGATTCACAGAGTCAGCAAAAATTTTTTTCAATAAGCAGTATTATAGCAGTAAGGCAAAAAAGGGGACAGTCCATTTTTTTTAGGAAGCATGCTAAATTCCGTGATGGCCGATAATTAACAGCGGGGTGGCACGTCAAAAAAAAGAAAAAAGGGGACTTTCCTTTTTATTTTAAAGTCAAAACAGGCTTGCCCAGCATCCTCTCCTTAACCTGGATTCCGAGGCCTGGCTTGGAAGGGACATCGAGCATCCCCTCTTTTCTCCGCGGCGCATCCTCTGCAAGATGAAGGTCGTTGTAGCTGTTAAAGTCTGTCGAGCTGAAATAAAATTCAGGCCGCGTGCTTCCCGCAAGCTGAGCGATGGCAGCAGTGGTGATGTCGCCTCCCCAGCTATCTTCGATGGTCATGGCGATTCCAAGCGACTCGCATAAATCTCTGGCGAGCTTGGTCTTGGTCAGGCCACCGAGCCTGGAAATCTTGAGGTTGACGACGTCCATGGCTCTCTGGTTGTAAGCTCTCAAAAGAGGAACGACGCCGTTTATCACCTCGTCCAGGATTAGCGGAAAGCCGGTATGGTCGCGGACGACAAGACATTCTTCAAGAGTGGCGCAGGGCTGTTCAATATAAAGATTCTCTCCTTCCAAGGAATTGACCAGACGAAGAGCTTTGTGCGTCAGCCAGCCTGTATTGGCGTCAGCAACAAGGATATCTCCAGGCTTGAGAACTTTCTGCACCGCTTTGACGCGTTTAATATCATCATCAGGGTTGCCTCCAACTTTGAGCTGGAAGCGGCGGTAGCCTTCATTCCTATAACGAGCCACATCTTCAGCCATCTCCTCTGGAGATCCCTGAGATATAGCCCGATAAAGAGGGAAACTTTCAACGCACCGGCCGCCGAGCAGAGTGCAAAGCGGCAAACCTGTCGCCTGGCCGAGGATATCCCAGCAGGCCATGTCCAAGGGAGACTTAGTGTAGTTATGGCCTGCTAAAGCTGAATCCATGATGCTGTTTATGAGATTGAGCTCGCACGGATTCTGGCCGAGAAGAAGAGGCCCTATCTCGGCGATACTAGCAGGAACCCCACGAGCATGGGCATCCATGTAGGCAGAGCCCAAGGGACAGACCTCTGCAAATCCATTCAATCCCTCATCAGTTGAAATCTTGACGACCTCGGAGATAAAGGCGCTGACCGAATGGCCCCTTGACCAGGCGTACCTCTGGTCAAGCAATCTATAGTTAACCTGGAAAACATCGATCTGCTTAATCTTCATCCAAGGCCTCCCTGAATAGAGTTGATATAGAAAAGGGAACTATCCCTTTTTTAATCAAAGACTGGCTAGCTTGTTCAGCTCTTCCCAGTCTTGGTCGACCTGTTTCTGAATCTCCTCCAGTATCCAGGCGTTCTCTTCTTTGAAGAGATGGCGAAATCTTCCCTGAGGCTTGAGCCATTCCAGGGCAGGCTTTTTCTCTTTTGGCTTGTAGTTGAGCTTGTACTTGCCGTTCTCCACTTCATACAAGGGCCAGACACAGGTCTCGAGAGCAATCTGAGCCAGACGAATTCCCTGCGATTCTTCATACTTCCATTCAGTCGGGCAGAGACAGAGGACATTGAGGAAAGCCGGGCCTTGGACCTCAAAAGCTCTTCTGGCCTTGTTGTAAAGGTCCTGCCAGCGGACAGGGCAGGCTTGGGCTACGTAGGGAATGTTGTGGGCAACCATAATCTTTGTCAGGTCCTTACGCCTCTGCAACTTTCCAGGGCTCTTCTCCCCCTCTGGAGAAGTTGTCGCCGAAGCCCCAAGCGGCGTTGCTGAAGACCTCTGGCCTCCAGTATTGGCATAGACGTTGTTGTCATAGCAAACATAGACGATTTCGTGGCCTCGCTCCATAGCGCCGGAAAGAGCCTGGAGTCCGATATCATAGGTTCCGCCGTCTCCGCCAACACCCAAGAATTTAATCTTTTTATCAGCAGGAATCTTTCCCTTTTTCTTCAGGGCTTTATACATGGCCTCGACTCCGGCAATGGTTGCCGCTGCATTCTCAAAGGCGCTGTGAATCCAGGTCATGTTCCAAGAGGTTCGGGGAAAGATTGTGGTGCAGACTTCGAGGCAGCCTGTGGCGTTGGCGATGATCAGGGGGTCTTCAGTCGCCCTCAAGATAATCTTGAAGATCAGCGGGATTCCGCAGCCGAGGCACATGCCGTGGCCGGCGACCAATCTATCTTCCAATGCTGCTAAGTCTTTCAGTTTTGCCATTTCTCTCTCCTTTCCTTTATTCTCTCAGGTTGATGTAGCCGCACATCTGGTCAACCTTTCCGGTCTGAGCAATCTTTTCCAGCTTCAAGGCTACTTCTTTAAAATGCTCGACCATGATATCCCTTCCGCCAAGTCCATAGACATAATTCACAATCTTTGGCCTCTGGCCGTAATCATAAAGGGCGGAGCGAATCTCGGTGAAAAGAGGCGCGCCAAAAGCTCCTGGGCTCGAAGAACGGTCGAGAACAGCAACCGCTTTCATTTCCTTCAAAGCTTCGGCAATCTTCTGATGAGGAAAGGGGCGAAAAACCCTCGGCTTGAGCAGCCCGATTCTCTTTCCTTCAGCCCTCAGCTCATCGATAGAATCCTTGCAGGTTCCTGCAGCAGAGCTCATGACCACGATGCAGGTTTCAGCGTCATCCAGGCGATATTCTTCGAAAAAGCCGTATTCGCGGCCGAACCTCTGCCCGAACTCCTTGCCCACAGCTTCGATCACCCTTGGAGCATTCTCGATTCCCTCGATCTGGCTCCTCTTGTGCTCAAAGTAGTAATCGGTGAAATCTATGGGCCCGACCGTCATCTTGCGGCTGGTATCGAGCAGCGGATAGAGAGGCTTGTATTCGCCGATGAATTTCTTGACCTCTTCGTCGTCCTCCACCTGAATGGCTTCCATGGAGTGGCTGATGATAAAGCCGTCCAACCCGACCAGGACCGGAGTCCTGACATCCAGGTCTTCGGCGATGCGAAAGGCCTGGATGAAATTGTCATAAGCCTCCTGGCAGCCCTCTGAATAGAGCTGAATCCAGCCTGAATCTCTTGCGCCCATGGTATCGCTGTGGTCGCCATGAATATTAATCGGAGCGCTCAAGGAGCGGTTGGCGATGGCGGCGATGATGGGCAGCCTCAGGCCGGCAGCGATGTAGAGCATCTCCCACATCAGAGCCAATCCCTGCGAGGATGTGGCTGTCATCACCCGTCCTCCGGCCGAAGCAGCTCCGATGCAGACGCTCATCGCGCTGTGCTCGCTCTCCGGGCAGACGAATTCGCCGCTGATCAGCCCGTCTGCTTTGAACTGGGCTATGGTCTCGACGATTGCCGTGGAAGGTGTGATGGGATAGGCGGCGATGATGTCAGGGTCGATCTGCCTTGCCGCTTCGGCTATTGTCTGATTTCCGTTCAGCGTTTTCATTGTCTTCATTTGGGACTCCTTTCAGCCAGCTTGATTTCTTCCTTGACCATGACCAGGGCCTTTTCCTTTGGCGGGCACTCTGTGGAGCAAATCCCGCAGCCGGTGCAATAGTCGTAGTTGATGCCTATGACCTCACCCTTTTCGACAAGCACGGCAAAGTGAGGGCAATAGAGCCAGCAGAAAAAGCACTGGATGCAATTTTCCTCGATGAACTGAGGCTTCTTGCCTGAGCGCCAGGTCCCGGTCAGATTCTTTACCGAATTTCCGGCATCAAGGTTAATGGTGCCGATTGTCAGTTCCTTCCAGCTTTCTTTTTTCATCCTTCCCTCACCTCCTTGAAGGCTCTGTCAACAGTGCGCATATTCTTCTCCACGACCTCTGGCCGCAGCTTTTTGCTGAGTGAGACCTCGACTCTCTCCTTGAATTTATTCAGGTCCATGAGTCTGGTCACTTTAACCAAAGCCGCTACCATCGGGACATTGGGAATAGCCTTGCCCAGCTCTTTGGAAGCTATGGCGTAAGCATCCAGAGCAAAAATCTTCTTATCCCCTAACGATAGTCTCTCCCGAATAAGGGCTATGTCAAAAGCGGTGTTGATGATGAAAAGAGCATCCTTCTTGGCTCCCTGGCTGATGTCCACCAGACCCAACAAGGAAGGGTCGGTGACAACGACGATATCAGGATTATAAACCTGGCTATGAGTGCGGATGGGCTTGCGGCTTATGCGATTGAAGGCCAATATCGGAGCGCCTCTCTTCTCCGCTCCGAATTCCGGGAAAGCCTGAATATGAATTCCCTTTTCCGAGGAGAGGACATCGGCCAGAGTCGCAGCAGCTGTGACCACTCCCTGGCCGGCACGGCCGTGCCAGCGGATTTCAATTGTCTCTTTCATTGAACCTCCTCGCGATTAAAATCGCCAAACTTTTCTCCTTCATTATTTCCTTTTTTTATTCCTCATTCCTTGAGCTCAGTTCTTCCTTCCAGGGCTTTCTTAATCGTCACTTGGTCGGCATAATCGATGTCAGAGCCGACAGGCAAGCCCATAGCCAGCCTGGTCAGCCTGATTTTGAAATCTTTCAAGATTTTCGCCAAATAAACGGCTGTCGACTCACCTTCGACTGTGGGGTTGGTGGCAATGATGATCTCTTTGAAATTTCCTTCCTTTATCCTTTTCAACAGCTTCTCGGTCTTGAGCTCATCGGGCCCCACTCCTTTCAAAGGCGAAAGGGCGCCGAGAAGGACATAATATCTTCCGTTGAAGGCCCCTGTTTTCTCTATAGAATAGATGTTGAACGGTTCTTCAACAATGCATAGGATATCATTGCTGCGGTTTGAGTCAGCGCAGTATTGGCAGGGGTCGATATGAGTCAGGCTGTTGCAGAGGGAACAGTGAAAGGTGCTTCGCTTGGCCTCTTTTAAGGCATTGGCTAAAACTTCCACTTCCTCTGGGGGAAGGCTTGTGAGATAAAAGGCAATTCTCTGGGCAGTCTTAGCCCCGATGCTTGGAATTTTTTTCAGCTCTTCAATCAGGCGAGCGAGCGGATGCGTCTCTTCGTTCATCAGAAAAGACCTGGAATCTTCAGACCGGCTCCCAGCTTTCCTAGCTTCTGGGATAAGCTCTCATCGACTTTTGCGCTGGCGTCGTTGAAGGCTGCGGTGACTAAATCCTGGAGCATCTCGACATCTTCTTTGTTGACAACTTCCGGGTCGATGCGGATGGAAACCAGATTTTTTGTTCCATCAAGAGTCACGGTCACCATGCCGCCGCCGCTCGAGCCTTCGACACGCATCTCTCGCAACTCCTGCTGGATTTTGCTCTGCATCTCTTTGGCATCCTTCAGCAGTTTCTGTAAATTGGGGACACCTTTCATTCCTCTCTCCCTGCATTAAAATAATATCTCATTCTTTTTTTTCTGTCCTTTTCATCGGCTTAACCGCCAGCACTTGGGCCTTGAATGTCTCCATAAAAGACTGGACAGATGGGTCTTTGAGCGCAGCCTCCATCTTCTTTTCTTTCTTGCCTCCCTCTTCTCTAATCTCTTCAGACACCGTCTCCTTTATTTCCTGAATTTCCTGATTGGCAGCTTCAGGAGACATATTCCTGGGCAGGGCTTCTTCTTCCCGAGGACTCTCCTTCACGAATTTTTTCTCTGAAGGCAACTTCATCTCTTTCTTGAACTCCTCGATATCCTGCATAATCTCTTTCAGAGGAGCAATCTTCTTAAAATGACAGAGCTTAACCAGGAATGCTTCGAGATAAATTCTTGGGTGGGAGGAAAAGCGCAGCCCCTGTTCTCCCTGCTGAAGGGCGACAAGATAGCGGAGAATCTCTTCCTGGGAGCCCTTCTCCGCTTCTTCCCTGAGCGCCTTCATCTCCTCTTCGTTCAAGGGCAGCAGGTCCTGAACGCTCGTAACCGATTTGACAAGGAGCAGATTTCTGAAATGCTGAATCAGCTTGCTGTAGAAGAAGCGCAAATCATAGCCGTTTTCAATAAGCTTTTCGACGAGCGGAAAAACCTCATCTGCTTTGTCTTCGATGATTGCCTTGGAAAAGGCAAAGAGGAGGTCTCGGCTGATTGTTCCCAAGATTTCTTTAAGATCCTCATCGCTGACGACCTCGCCTGAAAAGGCGACAGCCTGGTCGAGGAGGCTCTGAGCATCCCTCAGACTTCCGTCTGCGGCTTCGGCGATGAGGTTCAAACCGTAGGATGAAATTTTTATGCTTTCCTTTTGAGTGACATCCAGCAGATGATTGATGATTTCTTTCTGAGAGATCTTCTTGAATTCAAAGTGCTGGCAGCGGGAGACTATCGTTGCCGGGACTTTGTGGAACTCGGTGGTGGCAAAAATGAATATAGTGTGGGGTGGAGGCTCTTCGAGAGTTTTTAAAAGAGCGTTGAAAGCCTCCCGGGTCAGCATGTGGACCTCGTCGATGATGACGACTCTGAAGCGGCTACGGATAGGCCTGTATCTCACCCCTTCACGAAGCGCTCGGACCTCTTCAATCCCACGATTGGATGCGCCGTCAATCTCGAGAACATCCACCGAGCGGTCCTCATAAATTTCCTTGCAGAATTCGCATTTGTTGCAGGGAGTGGGAGTTGGCCCATACTGGCAGTTGAGAGCCTTGGCCAGGATTCGAGCTGCCGTTGTCTTGCCCACTCCTCTCATCCCGGAGAAGATATAGGCTTGTGCCACCCTGTTATTTTTGATAGCATTCTCCAGGGTCTGGACAACAGTTTTCTGGCCGATCATCTCCTCGAACGTTTTGGGTCTGTATTTCCTGGCAAGAATCAAATAGGTCATTTCGACAGGCTTATGAAGTCAGATAAGGAAACTAAGTTCCTTTTTTTAAAGCATATATTATCACAATTTAAAATGAATGCAAAAAGAAATCTGGCTTTAGCTCAGGCTGGTTGCTTCGAAAACACGCAGGCTTTGCCCCAGCGAGGCAAAGCCTGCTCGGCCTTCAAACGGTTTTCTTAAGCAACCAGCCTGAGCTAAATTTCAAACAATGAACAAACGGAAAAGCCTTGCCGAGATTCACATAGCTGTATTGCTCTTCGGGACAGCTGGTCTGTTCGGTAAATGGCTTGTCCTATCTCCATTGACGATAGTCCTTGGCCGGGTTTTCTTTGCCAGCCTCACTCTTGCCGTTCTCCTTAAATTGACAAGGCAAGGCTTTTCCGTTTCTCCTCGTAAAATATATCTCGACCTTGTCCTCCTCGGATTCATCTTAGCCATCCACTGGGCTTGTTTCTTTCAATCGATCCAGGTCTCGACTATAGCTGTGGGCCTTCTGTCCTTCGCCACCTACCCTGTTTTCACCACTTTTCTTGAACCATTGCTCTTGAAAGAAAAAATCATTAAGATGAACATCCTTCTCTCAGTGTTCTGTCTTGTCGGAGTATTCTTTATCATCCCTCATTTCGGCTTCGGTCATTCGGCATTTGTCGGCGTGCTCTGGGGTTTGCTTTCGAGCCTGACCTTTGCCCTGCTCACTGTCTTGAACAGAAGCCTCACTCAGAATCTCCGCAGCTTACTCCTCGCTTTTTACCAAGATTTCTTCGCCCTGCTCTTCCTCCTGCCCTCCTGCTTTGTCCTTAAGCCTGCTCTGAATGCCAGGGATATCCTGCTGCTTCTGCTTCTTGGAGTGTTCTGTACGGCAGGCTCCCACAGCCTGTTCATCGATGGGATGAAGAGAATAAAGGCTCAAACAGCCAGCCTCATCCACACCTTGGAGCCGGTCTATGGGATTGTCTTCGCCTTCTTCTGGTTAAACGAAGTTCCCTCTCTACGGACAATCCTGGGGGGATTAATTATTCTCTCCAGCCAGGCTTTTATAATTTCAAAATTCTTCAGGAAAAGAAAAAGCTGAGATTATTTATCCTTCTTTTTCTTAATTCTTCCCTTCTCTACCTCTTTCTTCTCTGTCTCTTGGGCTTGTTCCTTGGCTGTTTCCTCTTCATGCCTTTTTTCTACCTGTGATTTTTCTTCTTCATGGCTTTTTCGAATCTTCGTCACTTTTTCTCTGTACACATTTTCGATTTTTGTTTTTTCTTCAGGAGTCTTTGCCGCTGCCTTTTCTTCTTCCATTTTTTTCTCAATATCCTTCACTTCCTTCTGCTGGCTCTCCTGCAAGATGCTAATTTCTCTCCTATGAATTTCCTTCAGCCTTCGTTCCTCAGGAACAGGCGCTTCTTTTTCTCCTGGCCTTCTGATCTGGCCTCTGGAGATAGTGGTCCTTGCTTCTTCCCTGTCCAAAACAGTCTTGGGCTTGGCGCTGCTGCTTTCCTTTATTGTAGGCCTGTAAATCTCAACAGTTCCGTATTCAACTCTTGATTCGCCTTCTCTCTTTGCATCCCTCAGTTCTATCTTTGAAACGTTTTTCTTGGTCATCCTTCTTACCTGGTCGACGTCGATTCCTGCGTTTATAACTCTGTTGTTCTGGACATAGATATTCGTCTGAACAACCGTGTAGTTGATGATGGTTATATTCCGCTCAAAGGGGAAGATATGGCGGTGAAGATTAGGCTCAAGAAAGTAAACTCCATCAACAAAAATCCAGTGGGAGTATGGAATGGGATAGCGAAAATCTCTAATTCCAATTCCAGCCACAAAGCGCGCCTCTGGCGGAAGCGGCGCCCATCCAATATAAAAGTCGCCCCTTCGCCAGCTCACCCAGCCCGGCCCCCAGACAGTATCCGGCACCCAGAACCAGCCCAGCTCTCTATCCCATCCCCAACGGCCGTAATGAAAGGGAGCCCAGCCCCATCTGAAATAAGAAACCCACGTCCAGCCATAATCTGTCCAAACCCACTGTCCGTAAGTATATGGACGCCAGCCATACCAGGTGTCTTGGGGAATCCAAACATATCCGTAGGGAGGATAATAGGTCCAGAGCCCATATGGAGAAAGAGAGTCATAAAAATAAGATACGTCCAAAGACGGCGCTAATTCTTCTCTCGCTGGTTCTTCATACGGCTCTTTCGCTGGAGGCGGCTGCTCTTGACCCGAATAAGGAACATATAAAAGGCAGCCTGCGCTGAAGAGAAGCATCAGGAAAACAATGAAAAAATATTTTCTCATGATTATCCCTCCTTAAATCACGTTTAATTTATTCAATTTATTATTCAGCCTGTTTGAAGACATGAGCGACTCGCTTAAAAGCCCAATCGAGCTCTTTCTTGTTGATGATCAAGGGTGGAGCAAAACGGATGACGTTCTCATGAGTCTCCTTGCAGAGAAGCCCTTGTTCTTTTAAGGCTTCGCAGAAGCGCCTGGCTCCTCCTGCCTCTGGCTTCAACTCGATTCCGATGAGCAGTCCCTTTCCCCTGACCTCTTTGATGTGCCTGCTCTTCAGAGTCTTCAGCTTCTCCATGAAATAATTTCCCTGTTTAGCAGAGTTCTCAATCATTTTCTCTTGCTTGAGCACTCGCATCGCCTCGCGGGCAAGAGCACAGGCCAGCGGGTTCGCTCCAAAGGTTGAACCGTGCTCACCGGGTTTGAAGAGCCCCAAGATTTCACGTGTAGAAAGAACGACAGATATGGCATAGAAGCCACCGCCAAGAGATTTGCCGATAACCATCATCTCAGGCTTCAGGCCTTCATAATCACAGGCAAAGAGTTTTCCTGTGCGCCCCAGACCGGTCTGAATCTCATCAGCGATAAAGAGAATTTTATGCTTTTCACAGACCTCCTTTGCTTTTTTCAAGTATCCCTCAGGCGGGATGAGAATTCCAGCCTCGGCTTGAATGGGCTCCACCAAGAAAGCCGCTGTGTTGGGCTTGATGGCCGCTTCCAAGGCATTGAGGTCACCATAGGGGACGACAACGAATCCTGGAGTGAAAGGACCAAAATCTTTCCTGTACAAGGGTTCGGTCGAGAAGCTGATGACAGTTATGGTGCGCCCGTGAAAATTGTTGGAGCAGGCGATGATCTCTGCCTGGTCCTGGGCGATTCCCTTTTTCTGATAGGCCCATTTCCGGGCGGCCTTGATCGCTGTTTCCACGGCTTCGGCTCCGGAGTTCATGGGCAACGCCATCTCATAGCCAGTCAAATCACAGAGCTCCTTGGCCAGCAGCGGCCACTGGTCATTACGAAAAGCGCGGGAGATCAGTGTCAATCTTTTGGCTTGCTTTTTTAGAGTCTTAATAAGGCGAGGGTGGCAGTGTCCCTGATTAACGGCAGAGTAGGAGCTCAAAAAATCAAGGTATTTCTTGCCCTCAACATCCCAAACCCAGATACCTTTTCCTCTGCTGATGACGACATCTAAAGGGAGGTAATTGCGGGCTCCGTATAAATCTTCGAGCGCTATAAAATCTCTGGTGTCCATCGCTTCTCTATTTTATATTAGTCGCAAGCCTAAGTATATTTTTTACAGCTAGTGGCGGAGAGGGTGGGATTCGAACCCACGGTACGACATCTCGCCGCACACACGCTTTCCAAGCGTGCTCCTTAAGCCACTCGGACACCTCTCCACT